>CAYVBI010000106.1:0-7423 GCA_964448985.1 uncultured Dehalococcoidales bacterium | reverse complement strand
CAGCCGTTAAGACCTCATCGAATCCTGTGACCACCTTGGACCTGAAGCCGCGGTACCCGATACTGAGTATGTTTTTATGAGCTATATCGGCGCATGCCCGGACGCATTTGCGGCAGAGTATGCACTTGGAAAGGTTGCGGACGACATAGGGATTCGTCTCCTCGACAGGATAGAAGCGGGGAGATCTCACGTTGAAACGCGGGGCGCCCACCTGGTAATCCGAGGCCAGATTATGCAGGGCGCAATTCTCCGCATTGGTATCGTTCACACAGTCCCCGGTATGAGCGGTAAGCAGGAGCTCCACGATCACCCTGCGGGCCGCTACCACCCTGGGCGTTTGGGTGTGCACCACCATGCCCTGCGCTACAGGGGTATGGCAGGCGCCCATCAATGTTCTTGAGCCCTCCACCTCCACCACGCAGACGCGGCACACACCGGTGGGGATTAGACCTTTTATATGACAAAGGGTGGGTATCGTTATCCCGAGTGATGCTGCTGCCTCAAGTATGGTGGCGCCATCGCGAACCTTAATGCTTTTTCCATCGATCGAAAGTTGCACACTACTCATATTCACACCCGCAATTCATTTTTTCAGCCTCCTCCTGATATTTAAAATTCGCCTGTGGCGGCTACTTCAACAGGAACAATATTCTCAATGGATTAATATCTGTATCACCTGCCGGGGGATTACATGTTTTTCTTCAGCTCGGATAGTATGAGTTCCGCCTCCTTAACCGTATCTTTAACAACATCGGCGGCGTCTTTAATCTCGGTGATCATGCCGGCCGCCGCGCCGCAGCCGACGCTTCCATCTTTCACGTCGCCTTCCAGCAGGCCGGGGATGATAGTGCCCCTGTAAAGCATGCTTACGTCCACCACTGAGCCGCCGCCGGCCGCCACCTTCTGGCATTTGTCGGTCAGGTTATTGCGGATACCTCTTGCCATTCCCATGACCCCGGCGCTGGCCACAGTGCTGGTATCGATGGCCTCAATAATCGCCTTTTTAACATTGGGGTGGGCGTCGCATTCCGTTGTAGCCATGAAGCGTGTCCCCATATATATGCCCTCGGCTCCCAGTGCAAACGCGGCCACCATTCCGCGCCCGTCGGCTATTCCTCCTCCCGCGACCACCGGTATCTTCAGCGCCCGGACTATCTGCGGTACAAGGACAAAGGTCGGCAGCTGATCCATGCCGCTGTGTCCGCCTCCCTCAAATCCGACCGCAATCATACAGTCGATACCCGCCGCCTCCGCCCTTCTGGCTATTTCTACGTTAATGGATAGGCCCCTGCACAGCACGGTAATGCCGGCCCGTTTAAACGGGTCGATGTAGGTCTCCATATTCTCACCTGTTATGACAACCGCAGGCACCTTTTCTTCGACGGCTACCTGGATCGTGCGGTCGGTGAACTCCTTGCCCAGATCGGGGAACATTGTGGGAGGCAGAACGATATTCACGGCGAAAGGTTTGTCGGTCAATGCCCTTACCCTCTGAATTTCGCGTCGCAGCCGTTCCCCGGTTTCCGCCACATCCTTGGTCATCGTCGTTGACCCGGCGTTGGGCCCGATGACGCCCAAACCGCCGGCGTTGGATACCGCGGCAACCAGCCTGGCGCCGGTGATCCAGAGCATGGGCGCCTGGATAATGGGATATTCGATATTTAGTAGCTTGCAGACGCGGTTCTTCTTCGAATTCAATTCTTTTGCCTCCCAACTGTATAGTGTTTGACCGTATCGGAGAGCCGTGTGTGATCGAAACTGCCAGCATGATATCACTCAATATAAGAAATGTCAATATCGATATAAACACTATAGATTTATATAATAATGTATGATATTCAGCATTTTTAACTCGTTTAATAGGGTAAATATTCGGAAGAAGTCACCAGTTACCCTCCGAATTGCCTCGATCAACGCACAATGACATAATTAGGGCATCATGTCTGATAGGCTTCTGTATCGGCAACCGCTATCGGGAATACGTGTCCTCGAGCTTTCCGGGCGTTGGACGGGATTCTGCGGCAGGCTGCTGTGCGACCTGGGCGCTGAGGTAGTTCTGGCGGAGCCGCCGGGAGGCAGTGCTGCACGCATGGCAGGGCCTTTCCTGTCCGATGAGCCCGGGCCTGAACGCAGCCTCTCCTTCTGGCATGATAACGCCGGCAAACGCGGCGTAACCGTCGACATATCCGCCCCTGCGGGCCGTGAGCCTATCTCTCAACTTGTCCAATCCTGCGACGTGGTGGTCGAGTCTTATCAGCCCGGCTATCTCACTTCAGCCGGCCTCGGCTATGAGCATCTCGGCCTTATTAATCCGGCACTTGTCATGGCCTCCATCACCGGCTTCGGCCGGACGGGACCTTACAGCAGCTACAAATCGTGCGGACTGGCGGCCTCGGCCGCGGGCGGACAGATGTACGTCTGCGGATCTCCCGGCAGGCAGCCATTGCAGCCCTTCGGCCAGCAGCCTTATCATCTGGCCTCGCTCTTCGCCGCCTGCGGAATACTGCTGGCCCTGCGCTGGCGTGATCTGACGGGCAAAGGGCAGCACATCGACATCTCGTTGCAGGAGGCCGCTGCCGCGGCGCTCGAACATGTTATGGTTCAGTATTTCTATCAGAACGTTGTCGCCCGCCGTCTCGGGAGTCTGCAGTGGAACGGTGCGGCCGACCTTTTCCCCTGCCGCGACGGCTATATTTTTATGACCTTCAACCGTGAGTGGGATACGCTGGTGGAGTTGCTCTACCGTCGCGAGATTGCCGCCGACTTTCGGCAGCCCGTCTGGAACGAGGAGAGTTACCGCATGCTGCATATCGAGGACATCCAGGAGGTGCTGACCTTCTGGTCCTGCCAGCACGGCAGCGCCGAACTCTTTAAGCTGGGGCAGGATATGCATTTCCCATGGGCGCCGGTCAGCTCGGTAGGTGATCTGGCGCGGAATGAGCAACTGCGGGCCCGACAGTTCTTTGTGCCGGCCTCCCATCCTCTGGCGCAGGGAGAGTTCGAGGTCCCGCGGCCGGTCATCGTCTTCCCTGATGCGCCCGGTTACGAATGGCAACCGGTGCCATCCGTGGGTGAGCATCAAGCCATATCCTGCAGGGCCGGCTTTTTAAATCCGCCCGCAACGGGCGCACCTGAAGGTACGCCCCTACAGGGTATACGGGTGCTTGATTTCACCTGGATGCTGGCCGGGCCTTATGCCACACGTCTGCTGGCCGACTTCGGAGCGGAGGTTATAAAAGTGCAGTCGCGACAGACCGCGACCGGGGCTGAGGACAATCAAACCGCATATTTCTCCGCCTGGAACCGCAACAAGCTTGGCATTACGCTAAACCTGGCTGTGGAAGAGGCGCGCGAGATCGTGATCGAGCTGGTCAGGAAATGCGACATCGTGATGGAGAATTTCACTCCGCGGGTGATGCGTAACTGGGGCCTCGATTACGAACGCCTTAGAGAGGCCAATCCGAGATTGGTGATGGTCAGCCTCTCGGGATTCGGCCGCGAAGGCCCCTGGCAAAACAATGCCGCGATGGGGCCGACCGTGCAGGCGCTCTCCGGCCTGACCGGGCTGTCTTCGTACCGTGACGGCAGGCCATGCGGCATCGGCTTCGCCCTGGCTGACCACATTTCAGGCCTTTACGCGGCCCTGGCGGCCCTCTCCGCCCTGCGCCGCAGGGATATGATCGGAAGGGGTGAATACATCGAGATATCGGAGTTTGAGGCCGCCTGCAGCACGCTCGGCCCGGAGTTGATCCATCATTCTGTCGGCGGAAGCACCGCCGGGCCGAGGGGCAACAGCCCTTCCCGTCAACCTGCCGCACCGTATGGATGTTACCCCTGCCGGGGAGACGACCGCTGGTGCGTGATCGCGGTCTATGACGAAGAAGAGTGGCGCTCGCTTTGCCGCGCTATGGGCGATCCTGCATGGGCGCAGCAGAGTAAATTCTGTGACATGCGAGGGCGCCACGACAATGCTGAAGAATTGGACCGGCTGATCGATGACTGGACCTGCGCTCACACCAACCTTGAGGTGATGCATATTTTACAGCAATCCGGCGTTCCCGCCGCGGCCGTCAACGATGCCTCCGACCTGGCTGCGGACCCCCAGCTTTGCGAGCGCGGCTTCTTCATCGATCTGCAGCACCCTTACCTGGGCAAAACGCGCGCCGACGGCAGTCCCATCAGGTTGAGCTCCACGCCCGCGCGCTTTACCTCTGCCGCGCCGCTGCTGGGAGCTGATAACCGGCGTGTCTTCCTGGACCTGCTGGATATGGACGAGGAGCGCTTCAATACGCTGGTTTCACAGGGTGTTATTGGCTAGGCGCCCTTACTATAGACTATTTTACCTTCCATCAGGGTCATCTCAACCCTGAGGTTTTTCAGTTCCGCCGGATCTGCGCTCAGCGGGTCATCGCTCAGCACCACCAGATCAGCGAGTCTACCCTTCGTTAGACTCCCCAGTTTGCCTTCCAGGAAGCAGGAGTAGGCGGCGTCGACCGTGTACAATCTAAGGGCCTCCAGGGCTGAGATGGACTGAGACGGCGCAACCCGCAGCCCGTTTTCGGCGCAACGGGTCACAGCGGCGTAGATGCCCTTGAGCGGGTCAGGCCCGGCCACGGGCGCGTCGGACCCTGCCGCAACCCTCAGGCCTGCTTTCAGCATGTCCTTTATGGCGTAGAGGTGGCTCAACCACTGCTGCGGTACCGTGGCCAGGTAGCGCTCGCCGCTGTAGTAGATAAAGGTTGGGTTGGTGGCTACGACCGCCCCCAGTCGTAACAGTTTGGCGGCTGCCGCAGGTGTGCATACCGAGCAGTGCTCCAGGCGGTGACGGCTGCCTTTGCGTGGGAGTCTCTTCATAGCCTCTTCCAGGGCTGTTATGGCCGCGTCAACAGTGGTCTCTTCAACAGCGTGTAGGGCCGCCTGCCGGCCCCCCTCATGTATCTCAAATACCAGGCGGTTAAGCTCTTCCTGGGAAGGGTTGAGTTTCCCTCTGACCTCGTCCAGCATGATCTTGACCGCGCCTGCGAACATCCCGGTTTCGTATTCATACCGGGATTGGATGGCGGGCAGGCGTCCGGCCTCTTGCGGGCTGGACATCATGACCGTGCGTACAGGGAATATGCCCCGTCTCTTCCAATCCAGCAGCCTGTTCCAGCGTTCCGGTCCATTGCCCGGCGACGCGTCCTGTACCGTGGTAACACCCAGGCTCAGCAGCGTTTCCCCTGCTCGGAAAACGGCCCCTTCGAGATCGGCTGCGCCGACCGGGGGAATCACCCCGGCCAGGTAAGTGCCCATGCCGAAGAGCAGGCCGTTCGGATCGCCGGTCTCCAGGTCGCGTTCGATCATGCCTCCCGGCGGCTCCTCGCTCTGTCCCGTGATACCCGCCAGCTTCAGGCCTGCGCTGTTGAGCACATGGGCGTGTCCGCTGCGGTGCGCCAGCTTAACCGGATGATCTACAGTGGCGCGATCGATGTCATGCAGTGTGGGATGTCTTTTCTCCGCCAGGTAGAACTCGTTGTAACCCGTGCACCTGATCCAGTTGCCGGCGGGCAGGGTTGCGGCGACCGATTTAATCCTGCTCACGATATCTTCAACGGATTTGACCGAGGTGGGGCTAAGGTCGATGTTGAGCAGGCTCTCGGCGTAGGCCGTCACATGGCAGTGCGCATCGTGGAAGGCGGGGATGACCGTCCTGCCCCGGCAATCGATGACCCGGGTGGCGGCCCCTGCCAGGGCTGGATCAATATCTTTGCTGCTTACCCTGGATATATGCGCGCCGTGAAAATAAATAGTCCTGGCCAGCGGGCGGCGCGGATCGAACGTAATAGCGTTGGCGTTGCGCAGCGCTAGGCCGGCCTTAGAATTGGCCATCGCGTATCCTCTGGAAATACTGATTCAGCCCCTCGTAGAAGGCGAGGGCGTTGTCGTCCAGGTCGGGCGGCGGCATCAACTCGGCCTCCGATGGGTGGTACAGCTCCTCTTGGCCCAGAGGCAGTACCGGCAGGGCGGTATCAGACTCACCATCCCAGCTTGCAGTGAAGGGCAGGCCGATCGCACTCAGCGGTGGGTCCACGGTCGCGTCCGCCAGCACATACCGCCCATTTATCTCTACCCTGCAGGCCAGGTGGTTGACCGGGCCCATCTGCTGCGCCAGCTTCCAGAGGTCTGGAGGGTAGAGCTCCTCGAATTCGGCCCAGCGGTAAGGGTACACAGCGAAGAGCACGTTCAGTCCCATTCTGCTGTACATATCGCACATCAGCAGGTGCTTGGGCGTGCAGGAGCCCATGTTGGTGTCCAGAATGCGCCGGTATTCGGACATGCTGTTCAGCTCGGGCAGCACGCCATAGGGGATATCGCGTATCCTGTGGAAGACCTCAATCATTGCTGCTGTACCGCTCTTGCCCGCGGTCCACATATGCAGTGTGCGTTCGACGATGTCGCTGCCGTTCATACCCATAAAGGGTAGAGCAAGCAGGTACTTACGTCAAAAGGCTGAAGTTTACTTCAGCTTTACCGTCCTTTACATTATAATTTACGCGAATTTAGCGGTAAGGTTCGTTTCATATGGAGCCGACATCAAACGCTATCACTAGACTTTCGCAGTCGGGAATAAATGAAGCTGTTCAAATCTTGGTCGGAGCTTTCACTGGCGATCCGCTGATGGACTATCTTTTTCCCGATGATGAAAATCAGTGCGAGCAGCTTGGCCATTTTTTTCACGCCAACCTTGAGTATGCCTTGATAGCGGGCGAGATATATCTTGCTCCTTCCTCAGCAGGGGTGGCGGTTTGGCTCTTCCCCGGCGATGCTGAGCGGCCGGTTATACTAAGGGAGAATGACCCGCGGTTAAGGTTGAAGGATGTACTTGGAGAGCATACATACGCGGGGTTAAGCCGTTTCACGCAGTTCACTAATAAGCTGCACAGGGAGTTGATATCGGGCAGCTACTTCTACCTGATGTTCCTGGGGGTTAAGAAAATATATCAGGGAAAAGGCATAGGCAGCCAGCTGATCAAGCCGATGCTTGCGAGGGCGGATGAAAAACGGTTGCCCTGCCTGCTGGATACTATTACAGCAAAGAACGTTGAATTCTATACAAAGCGCAATTTCGAGGTAATAAGTGAAACAGAGGTATGCGGGGTTGGCCCCC
Organism: uncultured Dehalococcoidales bacterium; assembly: GCA_964448985.1. GTDB lineage: Bacteria > Chloroflexota > Dehalococcoidia > GIF9 > UBA5629 > CAIMUM01. Next base: position 276 of record CAYVBI010000106.1, on the reverse strand, counting down.
ATGCCTGGGTTATGATAAGGCATCCGCAACCTTGATATCAGGCTGAACATAGGCTCTCGTGTCTATTCCAGATGGAAAATTCGTGATGCATTAGTATAGAGCAACTTTTCCATGCTGATCGGTCCTGTTTCCGTAGGCCACTTTCGATCGCCTGACTATGTGCGTTATTATTGAGCAATCACTCGGGTTATATATTTGACGGTGATATTCGGATTCAAAGCCTCTAAATCCAGATCACTCCTTCCTTGCGGAGTGCGCTTATCTCCGCGTCCGTTT
>CAYVBI010000105.1:0-7622 GCA_964448985.1 uncultured Dehalococcoidales bacterium | reverse complement strand
GAGCAGCGTGCAGATGATCAGGATGTAAAGCGATGCCCCCTTGCCGGCTTTGTACTGCTTGGAATCGCCAGTGTCCTTTGCCACTAAATACCTCCTTACCTAATTTGTTATTATTGTTGTCGCCGCTGGCGGCCAATAATGATGCAGTTACAAAACTCGCAATGGTGACGCCTCATAATACCTGTCTGTAGTGAGCCAGTCAAACCGCCGCTTAATCGTGAAAAAAGATGAGTGTATCTATTGTTGTTCCGGGGTTTCCACGAGCTTTTTTTGTTTGTTCTTATATCGGCGATAGAGGAAAAAGATCAGCAGGCCAACGGCTATCCAGGAGAAGCCCACTATCCGTCCGATACTATGGGTATAAACGACTATCAGCCAGGTAACGGCGGTGGCTATGCCTCCCAACACGGCGGTAAGCGGTATCTGGCGGCCCCTGATCGTTATGTTAACAGGTATCTTGAAGGGGCGAGGCAAATCCGGCTCTTTTATTCGCAGGGCAATAATGGATGCGTGGGCCAGCGTGTAGGCCAGCACGGCTCCAAATGCATAAAGGTCTGCCAGCAACTCCACTCTGCCTGTGGCTATCAGTGCCACAGCAATGGCCGAAAATAGCAGGATTGAATTCTTGGGGACATGGGCCCTCTTGCTGAGGTTACTGAAGAAGCCGGGGAGCTGTTGCCGCTGACCCATAAAGTAGGCCAGCCGTGACGCGCCCAGCATGCCGGCATTGGTCGCTATGATCAGGATCGTGGATGCCAGCAGAGCCACCCAGAAGCCGAGAAAAACCGGTATGTATCCGGGCATGGCGTAGGCGATGCCCATGATTGGATCTTCAAGGAATTTCTGCGTCAGGTCCGTGATCCATTTGCCGTCAGGCGCCTGGTAAACCGGATAAGCGCTGAGCGCTGTCATGGACAACATGGCATAGAGCATGATCACGGTGGCGAAAACCAGCATGACCGCCCTGGGTATGCTTTTGACCGGATCGCGAGCCTCGCTTGCGAGGTTGGCCACTGTCTCGATACCGGTGTAGGCTACCATCGAGATAGAGATGCCGAATAAAAGCTGGTCGAAAGTAGGCGCCACTCCCCAGTGGACATTGTTTATGAGTGTAGGGATGCTGATTATGATAAGAAGTCCGAGTACGGCGATCATCACCTGTGTAACGATGTCCACGATGACGAGGAATATATTGAGCCTGGAGGATTCTTTGACTCCCACCAGGTTTATCAGCGCCAGTGCGGCTACTATCACCACGCCCACGATACTGTTCGTCGGCCAGGTCTTGAGGACCGGCATAAAAAATCCCATATAGTTGGCGGCGGTGAAAGCTGATATAGCTATTGTTACGATGTAATCGATCATCAACACCCAGCTGGTGATGAAGCTGATCCAGTCGTTAAAGGCGCGTTTGGCAAAGGCGCCCGATCCACCGGACTCGGGTATCGCCGTAGCGCCCTCGGCATAGGTCAAAGCGGTGAAAAGGAAAAGGACACCGGAAAGCATGAGGACTGGCGGTGTAAGCCCCAGGGCCGACATGGATACGACGCCCAGTGCGTAGTAGATGGAGGAGCCCACGTTACCATAGGCAACGCTGAAAAGTCCGCCTACGCCCAGGACGCGATGCAGCCTGGTGGGAAGCTTCAGGCGCCGCCGCATGAAGATATTGCCCGGGCGGTCACCGCGCGTAAGCTGCCCAGGGGTCTGTTTTTCAGGCTGGCTGTTGGCAGGTTGGCTTGTCTTGTTCAAATCAGGAGACCCGTACGGTAAGTGGCGCGATTATGCAGACAGCGAAAAATATAACAGCTACCGCACCGTAATACAACAGGGCGGCAGCCGTTAATCTGACGGTTGATGCCTTCAACAGCTAATAATTCTCTGCCAGCAACTCGTAATATGACTGCGGATGCCTGCAGGCAGGACATATTTTAGGTGCGCTGTCGCCCTCGTGCACGTAGCCGCAGTTGGTGCAATGCCATTTCACTTTTTTCGTTCTGCTGAAGACTTCTTTTGCCGAGATATTCTTTATGAGTTTCCTGTACCTGGCCTCATGGAACTGCTCAACTTCAGCAATTTGTTTGAAGGAAGTCGCTACGTTTATGAATCCTTCCTTCTTGGCAATCAGGGAGAAGTTATTGTACAGCTTGGACCATTCCATTTTCTCGCCTGCCGCTGCCGCTTCCAGGTTAGATTTGGTGTTTTTGATCATGCCTGCCGGGTAGGCAGCAACGATCTCGACGTCTCCGCCCTCCAGGTACTCGAAAAAGACCTTGGCATGCTCCTTTTCATTGCCGGCAGTCTCCTCGAAGATATTGGCGATCTGCATGAACCCTTCTTTGCGAGCCTGGCTTGCGAAATAGGTGTACCTGTTCCTGGCTTGCGATTCGCCTGCAAAAGCCTTAAGCAGGTTTTGCTCGGTTTTGCTGCCTTTAAGTGATTTGCCCATTGTAGATACCTCCTCGTTACATCAGTCCACAATATTTTACAAAATAGCTGCCATATGTAAGTGATGAAGGTCACGCCTTTCCCTAAGAGCAGTATTATTAAATACTATTCTGCGTCCACATGCAACAGTCTCCAAGGCCTGCTATATGGCTTTCCCGGTCTGTTCTGCATATTTGTACAGCCTGCCCAACACCCTGATGGTGATATCGCTGGCCGGATAGACCGGGAAACCGTGCTTTTCGAAGGCATTTTTCAACATGAGGTTGCCCTTCCTGTCCTCGTCATCATCCAGGAAAGGATCGAGTGATACGCTAAGAAGTACCGGCTTGTGCAGGATGTCACGACAATAGAGGCTGCCTTCCAGCATCATCTGTATGACCAGGTTCATATGATCGACCGCCTCATGTTTGCGCGCCCGCCGTATGTACCTGAACTGATCGAACATAAAAACCAGCGAATCGATGTTATCATCTTCCGCCACGACTTTGATGATATCACTCAGGCTGCCCTCCTTCTGGAATACTTTATAGAAGATCGGCCAGGCGTCCAGCGGATTGCCGATGCTTGTGCCCGCCCGGGGCACCAGGTGACGCAGCCTGCTCAGTGTTTTCTCGCCGAAGGGAGGCACGACCATTCCCTCAGCGGCGCACAGATCAGTCTGGATGACACTGAAACCGCCCGAATTGCTCACCAAAGAAACGCGGTTGCCCCCGGGTAGAGGAGAATGACTGAAAGCAGCCACAGTGTTAACCAGTTCATCGTGGTTGCTGACCTGTATGACACCACATTGCCTGAAAAGGGTCTTCCACACTTCGGGTGTGCCGGTCAGCTGTCCCGTGTGCGACCTCGCCACGCGGTTGCCGTTATCGGTAAGACCTCCCTTGACTGCTATTACCGGCTTTCTGCAGGCCGCGTACCTGAGCGCCTCGTGCAGCCTTTTCCCGTTCTTCGATCCCTCGATATAAAGGGCAATCACCTTTGTTTGCGGATCGTCGGCTAAGTATTCCAGGAAGTCGGGGCAGTCGAGATCTGTGGCATTTCCGTAGCTGACTACCTTGCTGAAATGCAGGTTCTTGGTCTTACCGAAATAGGAGAAAGACTCTGCTACGCTGCCGCTCTGGGCAATTACACCTACGTTCCCCTCAACTTCGCTTGATTCCGGAACGATGGCCAATCCCGAGCGCGGGCAGTAGATACCGAAGCAATTGGGGCCGATAATTCTTATTTTACCTGAGGCAACTTCCCTCAATTCTTTTTCCAGATCGTTTCCCTCGGGCAGTCCTGTCTCGCTGAAGCCGGAGGTAAAGATATGGGCCGCCCTGATCCCCCTCTCGATGCATTCGCCGACTATCCTCGGTACCAGGTTAGCGTTGACGCCGATGATGGCATAGTCGATCGGCTCCTCGATATCGAGGACACTCGCGTAGCACTTGCGGCCGAAGATCTCATCGTACTTAGGATTAACGAAATATACATTGTCTCTGATCTTTGTCTTCATCAGGGCCAGGGTGGCTATATCGGCAACGGGGGAGGCTCCTATTATGGCAACTTTACTGGGGTGAAAGATACCATCCATTTCATCGTAAGTCGCTTTTTTCATGTATAATGCCTCCTTAACCGATGTCAGTTCTACCGAATTCTTCCTCGGATTGCAGCCAGAATATGCGCGGTTTCAATTTATGCAGTTCAAAATTATATAATATTTGGGCCGGTTCATTTAGCATACCGGTTGAATAATGCGGGAGCATTCAGCAAGCTCTCAGATAATATGAACAGGGAGGTCAATAGATGAAATTCCGGAACGCCCACCCCTCGGTCCTTTTCATGGTAGTCATGGCCGCCGCCTTGATATTTTGCTCGTGCGGCACACCTGCACCGATAGTCACACCCCCTTCGACGCCTGCTCCCCCCGCTATGGCGCAGCCTGAAATCAGGGATATCGCGGGACCGGTTCAACTGTATCCCAACGAGGAGAACACTCTGATATGTGCCTGCTCAGACCCTGACGGCAATCCGCTGACCTATACCTGGACAGCCCAGAAAGGGCTTATTAAGGGAGAAGGGCAAAGGGTTAGCTGGGTGCCGCCCGGGGAAGTGGGTGAATATGAAATCACGGTAAAGGTGACAAACGAAAAAGGTGGTGAGGCCTCCTTCAGCAAGCGATTTACGGTTGTAAATCGCGAGCCCCCGCCCGTGGATACAACCGTATATTTGAAACTTACGCCCCCTGCTACAAATGTAACTGCGGCAACCGGGCGTGTAAGGTCTTTTTTCCCTTCCGATATACAGTGCGTGGTTCCCGACCGGGATGCGTCGGAATTTACCTACACATGGGTGGCCTATGGTGGCAAATTGACGGCGGAGGGGCTTGATGAAGGTAAGGCCAGCCGGGTGGGATGGCTGGCGCCCGGCGCAGGCGGGTATTACGTGGTGAGAGTAGTGGTTACCGACAAGGCGGGTAATAAGGCTGTCGGCGAAGTGACTTATGAAGTTCTTTGCTGCCGTGATCCCTAATCCTTGCAGGTCTAATGGTTTGTGAAGGAAGATTAAGATGGTATTTGCTGATAAGTCTATTCAGGCGGTTGTGCTTAGCGCGGTCATTTTTTCAGCATTGTGCGTAAATATTTCTTGCAGCGCACCGGCGCCGGCTTCCCAGGCAAACCGGCCGCCGGTCGTCCAACAGATTATCGGCTCCACCGATTGGTCACCACAGACTGAAGGGCAGTTCACCTGCATCGCTTCGGACGAAGATGGTGACAGGCTATTTTATCAGTGGACCGCCGATAACGGTACGATCAATGGGAGTGGGGCAACAGTGACATGGATGTCGCCGGCCACCATGGGCAAGTACAATATCACGGTAACGGTCAGCGACGAAAAAGGCGGGCAGGATACTGCTATTCAGGAAGCCAGGGTCATTATTAATGCGGATGGCAGCGCCAGCCCGGATGCGCCTGTCGTGTTGAAAATGTCGCTTCCCTCCACAGAGGTTGTGGTGGGGGCCAAGAGGATGCGCATCTGGACGGCCTCGCCCATTGTGTGCAATGTCGAAGGTGCGGAAGCTAAAAACTTGAAATTCACATGGTCGGCAGCCAGCGGCAAGCTACAGGCAGCCACGGGGATGAATCTCAACGACGGCACCGCCAGCAAAGTAAACTGGATTGCCCCCGGTGTGGGCGGTGATTTCAAGGTACATGTCATCGTAACTGACAGCAGCGGCAATGAAGCAAAAGGCACCGTGAATTTCGAGGTATTCTGCTGCAGCGACTGAAGAAAAATGGAACCGGGCAATATTGTTTTTCTTGAACAGCCTTCGTTGCGCCAACCGGATCTGGTAGCGGCCTTTGTCGGCTGGCCCGACGCCGCACAGGTTTCCACGGGCTGTTGCTTAATGTCTGCGCCGTGCGTCGGATACCCGCCATCAGCATATGGGGACATGTGCCTTTCTATATAAGAGCGGAAAGCAATCCCATGGTATGTCTTGAAACCGTCAAGAAAGTCAGTGCTCTGCTCGAACTGGAGCTTGATATTGACGATCTGAAGAAATCGGCCGAAAGCCTGTACGGTATTCTGGACAGGCTGCTCTCCGAAAATGAGCAGATGCGCACCTTCCTGCGGTCGCTGGAGGAGCAGTATGACCTCGACGGAAACGCTACGGGCGCCGAGCCCGAGGGATCGGCGCAGATCATCAAGGATATCGAGGATTTCCTCCGAGATCAGCGCCAGGACGACTGATCAGCTATATATCTGCGGTTCGACACACCACGACAACATCAAACGAGGGATAGGATTGATCGGGAGATAGGGCTGGATAAGCACCGGTAGGCACTGATTTAGCAGAGGGAGGTTGCGTGAAAATGTATGAAGTCAAGGGTAAAAACGTTCTTATTACGGGGGCGGCTTCCGGTATCGGCAAGGAGTTTTCACTGCTTTTCGCCCGGGATGGGGCCAATTTGGTCCTGGATGACCTGCCGGAAAAGAAGGCCGTTCTTGATCAATGGGCGGGTGAACTGAAGTCCAGATTTGATGTCCGGGTGTGGACTTTCGGCATTAACCTGGCGGAGGAGAGCGGAGCGGAGACCCTGTACGATTCATCGATACAGGCTGCCGGCAAGATAGACATCCTTGTAAATGACGCCGGGACATTAACTTACGGCAACTTCGCGGAAACGGATTTTCAGAAGCAGGATTTCATGATCAGGACCAATGCCCTGGCCGTTTACAGGTTGACCAGGCTGGCCCTGCCGCCTATGCTCAAGGCGGGAGAAGGCCGCATATTGAACATGTCCTCTTGCTCAGCATTCCAGCCCACTGTATATCACGCCGTCTACGGGGCCACCAAGGCTTTTGTGCAGAGTATGAGCGAGGCCATTAATGCCGAGATACAGGGAAGTGGGGTCAAAGTTCTCACATTCAGCCCTCCCTACACCAGGACGCCTCTCTTGAAGGATGCCAACATGCCGGAGAAGATGCTCTGGTATAAGATCAGCGGTCTATGGGATCCGGCGGTCATCGCCGCTATCGGCTACAAATCATTTAAGAATGGCAAGACCATCTGCATTCCCGGTCCCATGAACTGGTTGATGCATTCTATTGTAGTCAGGCTCAGCCCGCACAATGTGCTGAACGCGATCTCACTACGTGCTATGAAATAGTCGATCCGGCGTCACATATTACGCCGGTACTTACCGCCTACTTCGTAGAGTGCGCCTGTGATCTGTCCCAGCGAGGCATAGCGCGCTGTTTCCATCATCTGCTCGAAGATATTGCCGCCTTCACGCGCTACCTGCTGCAGCTTTTTAAGCGATTCTCTGGCCTTGGCTGAGTTGGCTTTCTGGAAATCGCGCAGGTTGACTATTTGGTCCTGCTTCTCCTCGCTGGTAGAACGACTGAGAGGGATATCAAACGGTATTAGATTGCCCTCCCTGGGATTCAAAAAGGTGTTGACGCCGATGATGGGCAGCTCTCCTGAGTGTTTGCGCTGCTCGTAGAGCATCGACTCGTCCTGGATCTTGCCACGCTGGTACTGCAGTTCCATGCCGCCCAATACTCCGCCGCGCTTGGAAATGCGTTCGAACTCATCCAGTATGGCCTCCTCCACAAGCTCGGTCAATTGATCCAGAATATAGGAGCCCTGCCAGACATTCTCATTTTTAGTCAGGCCGAACTCACGCGTG
>CAYVBI010000104.1:0-7629 GCA_964448985.1 uncultured Dehalococcoidales bacterium | reverse complement strand
GAGGTAGTCACAATTGCCCAAGACTAAGACAGCGGAAAAATCAGCCAGATCTGCCGTTAGGAAAGCAGAGCGCAATAAGGCCATCAAGAGCGGCACCAAGAGCAAGGTCACCAGAGCAGAGAAATTAATAGCCTCTAAAAAAGACGGAGAGGCCGGCGCGGCCGTGACCGAGGCCATAAGCTCCCTGGATAGGGCGGCCAAACGCAAGGTGATACATGCCAATACCGCATCCCGCAAGAAATCGCGCCTGATGAAGAAGTTTAACGCATTAAAAAAGAAATAGCCCGCTTGCAGGAGGCCGGCCAGTGACAGACTCTTTGTTGTCCCATTTTCAGTCCGTAGGATCGGACCTCTACAGCCGCGGCATGGTTTCCGTGCATGGTGGCAATCTGAGCATCAGAGATGAAGACAGCGTTGTCATCACGCGCAGCGGCAGCCGGCTGGGATACCTGTCGGACTCGGACCTGATCAGGACCGGCCTCGAGAAAGATGACGAAAACACCCGCCTGGCCTCGACAGAGCTGCAGGTGCACCGGGCCATCTACCGGCAGGGATTGTTCAAGGCCGTCGTTCACAGCCACCCCATCCATGCTACAGCCCTCTCCTTCGTGCGGCATATCATCCATACCGAGGACGAGGGAGGAAGGCTCTTTATACCCGAAGTACCGGTAATAGGATTCGGCAAAGAGCCGCAGCCGGGAGGAGCGGCGGATGAGATCGCCGAAGCGCTCAAGACGCATGCGGTGGTCATGGTTCACCGCCATGGCAGCTTTGCCAGGGGCATGACCCTTGAAGAAGCCTACGTTATTGCCGAGTTGCTTGAGATCAGTTGCCGCATACTTTGCCTGGTAAAGGACCTGAAAACTCAGCAACTGTAAGTTCCGTACCTGAAGTTGCCCCCGTTAAGCGGGCGGTGTAGGCGGCGCCGGCCTCCGGCCCTGCTTGAACCTTTCCAACCCTTCGAACATCTCCACATCCCGGAAAAACTCGGCATGTATCTCTTTTTCCTGCCTTATGCCCCGTGGCAGATCGAGGGCCAACCCGTCATAAGCCGCCCTGCGGTCGTTGATCAGGCTGGTCCACGGATATTCCGCTATTCTGCCGGCAAGCTCGACCGCCCGGTCGAGGGCCATCCCGTCGGGCACTACCTCCTGGATCAAGCCCATGCGCAGCGCCTGTTCTGCGTTTATCATAGCGCCGCTCTCGATAAGGTAGAGCGCATTACCCAGCCCCACGATACGCGGCAGCCTTTGCGTCCCGCCATCGATGAGCGGCACGCCCCAGCGGCGGTTGACCACGCCGAATTTTGCCCCGGCAGCCGCGATACGGAAATCGCACCAGCAGGCCAATTCCAGCCCTCCCGCCAGGCAGTATCCGTTGACGGCCGCTATGGTCGGCTTGCCGATATCCGTGATACGGCTGAAACCCATGGGGCCGCTTTTATCGGCGCCCTTTCTTTCTATCAGCCCCCTCGCTGATTTCAGGTCGGCGCCGGCACAGAAGGAAACGTCCCCCGAGCCTGACAGCACCATAACCCTGAGCCCTTTATCGTGCTTGAATTCATTCACAGCCGTTTCCAGCAGGCCGGCTGTTTCGGCGTCCACGGCATTGCGGGCCTCAGGCCGGTTTATCCTCACCACGAGGATCTGCCCGCGCCTCTCTGTCTCAACCTTTGCCATCATTAACTCCTACTGGTAGCGCAGCGATTCCACAGGGTCCATACTGGCTGCACGCAAGGCCGGATAGAGACCCGAAGCTATCCCTATCAGCGTGGAGACGCCCAGGGCAATCAGGACGATATCGAGTGAAAAGGGCGCCTGAACGGTATAGCCCCCCAGGTTGACCCCGGTTACCATCAGCACGAACAGGAAAGCGATGATAATCCCGATGGCTCCTCCCGAAATGCTGAGAATGGCGGATTCAACCAGGAACTGCTTCATGATATCCAGCCTCCTGGCCCCCACGGCTTTCCTTATACCGATCTCGCGTGTCCGCTCTGTGACCGATACCAGCATAATATTCATGATACCTATTCCGCCCACAACCAGGGATATGGCGCCCACGCTGGCCAGGAAAAGCTGAAAAACCTCCAGCGCCTGTTTCATCTGGTTGATGATATCGCGCATATCCATGACGTAGAAATCGTTATCCTCTCCCTCACGGATATGATGGCGCTGCCTGAGCACCGATATCGCCTCGTCCTTGGCACTGTCGATGTGGTCCGGGGATATGGCCCGAACAGCAATAGTCTGAACAGGCCGGCCCTCAGTGGTGGTCTCACCCATCAGCTTGGCCTGCATGGTGGTCAAGGGGATCATGATAAAGTCGTCAGCACCCGGCAGAAATCCTCCCTTGGCCTCCAGCATGCCAACAACCTCGAATATGCGACCGTCAATCCGTATGTTTTTACCCAGCGGATCCTCGTCCTTAAAAAGGTTGGTCCTGGCCGTGGCGCCCAGCACCGCCACGCTGGCTCCCGACATAACATCCTCATCCGTTATATGTGAGCCCCGCTCAATAGGATAATCGATGATGCTGCGTATATTGGGCATCGCTCCCATTATATCCGTGCCGACTTTCTCGTTGGCATAGGTGACAGTCGACATTTTTTCAGTCATCGGGGATACCAGGGATACCGAGGGCAGCCGGCTGGAGTTCTCCAGGGCTATGGCATCCTCCATGGTCAATTTACGTGTTATACCGGATATCTGGTCGGCCATCTGGGAAGCGCTGGTAATATAAATAGTCTCAGCTCCGAGGCTCTTGAAAATGCCCATCAGGTTAGCCTCATGTCCACGCCCGAAGGAGATCAGGAACACAACCGAGCTTACACCTATGACGATGCCCAGGATGGTCAGGCCGGATCGCATCTTATTTGCGCGCAGTATCTGCAGGGATACATTAAGGCAGTCTCTGAAATTCATTATTATCTATTATATTGCAATTTTCTTCTGAAGACCTGTAAAGTTTGCCGGCGCCTCGCTCTGGCCAGGCTTTCAAGCTGTTTTAAACGGATGGCGGCTTCTCATCTTTGATGCGGCGTCCCCCGTATTTTTGCTTCAACTCAATTGTATAGCCCGTCTGAATGGCGTCAAAGCCGTACTTATCGCGTACCCGGTCGATGGCGCGGTCCAGCTTTTCCAGCCGCTTTGTTTCAGCATCGAACAAGCTGAGCTGTGTTTCTCCGCCGGTGAAATTTGATACTTCGAGCCCGATAAGCCTGACCGGTCGATATTTTTTCCCCAGGGTTGATTCCAGCAGTTGCACGGCTACCCGGAAAATGGCATCATCCAGATTAGTTGCCAGTCTCGCTGTCGAACCTCTGTTAACGGTCTCGAAATCCGCATACCTCAATTTGAGAGTTACCGTCCTCGCCATTTTATCCAGGTCCCTCAGCTCCGCGCCCAGTTTCTCTGCGAAATAGCGAAGGGTGGCTTTAAGCATGGCCGAATCCACGGTATCCTGCTCGAAGGTAGTCTCACGGCTGATGGATTTCGCCTCGCCTCTTTCTTCAACGGGGCTGCCGTCGAGACCGCGGGCGTGCTGCTGCAGCCACATCATACCTTCACCGAACCGTGCCTTGAATAAACCTTCCTGCATATCCGCCAGCTGGCCGATCGTCTGAATTCCCATGGTCCTCAGCACTTTGCCCGTCTTATCTCCCACCCCGGGCAATTTCTCGACCGGCATAGGGGCCAGAAAGCCTTTTTCCTGCCCGGGCAACACCTCAACCAGCCCGTCCGGTTTTCCGGCATCGGAGGCCACCTTGGCCACGACCTTACACGGGGCTATGCCGACCGAGGCCACCAGGCCGGTCTCTCTCCTGATATGCTCCTTGATCTTTAAAGCGAGACCCCGCCAGGAGCCGTAGTTCTGGCAACCCGTGACATCGAGGTACGCTTCATCCAGTCCGCCGGATTCGAGTGAAGGGCTATAATCGCCCAGTATCCGCATGAATCTTTGTGAGAACTCGGCATATTTATGGTAGTTACCCACCAGGAAAATCGCCTGCGGGCAGAGGCGCCTGGCCCTCGCCAGCGGCATGGCAGCGTGTACTCCGAACTTGCGTGCCTCGTAGGAAGCCGAAGCCACCACGCCGCGTCCCTGCGGCCTTCCGCCAACTATCACGGGCTTGCCCTGCAGGGCAGGGTTAAGAACCTGCTCGACCGTGACAAAAAACGCGTCAAGATCTATGTGGAAGATCGTGCGTAAGGTTCTTGCTCCCGCATCACCCATCTGGAATACTCACGGAGGACGTATTTAAATTCCGCGGAATCTGTTGATGTTATCGCGAAGTTCGAGCGCGGTTTTGCGGGCCGCCTGTGCATAGTCGGTTCCTTTTGAAGCGTAAAGCACCTGGCGGGCCGCCACAATAATGGCCATTTCCCTGGCGGCGTTGACGCCATACCTTACGGATAGCTCCAGATCGCCGCCCTGCGCTCCTATGCCGGGTATAAGCAGGGGCATGTCCGGGCATAGCTTTCTTATCTCCTTCAGTTCGTCAGGATACGTGGCACCCACCACAAGGCCGATATTGCCGCCCTTGTTCCAATCGCCGGCGCGCAGTGCAACAGACTGATAGAACTTCATGCCGAAGTTATCCACCAGGTCCTGGAAGTCGGAGGCGCTGCTGTTTGAGGTGCGGCAGAGGACAAAGACGCCCTTGTTGCGATAATCGAGAAACGGCTTTACTGAATCGTAACCCAGGTAAGGATTGACCGTTGCCGCGTCGAATTTATAGTAGTCGAAAAGCGCCCTGGCATAGGCGGCTGCAGTATTGCCTATGTCCCCCCTTTTAGCATCGCCTATAACCGGGATGTCCCGCGGGATGTAGGCCACGGTTTTCTTGAGGGCCTGCAGCCCGCGTATGCCCATAGCCTCATAGAAGGCCAGGTTGGGCTTATAGCAGCAGACCAGGTCGGACGTCGCATCGATGATCGCCCGGTTGAACTCGAAGACGTCCTTGACCGGCAACTTCGACGGATCGGGGTCCAGCCCTACACACAGCAGGCTGCGGTTGCGCCGAGAGGCATCAAGTAGACGGCTTACAAATTCCACGGCTTAATTATATAATAATTACCTGATGTATAGCCTGGCCTGGATAGCCGCGGGGCTAATATTCGGCTCTTTGCCTTTCTCCGTCTGGATCGGCAAAATATTCCTGCGCAAGGATATCCGGGAATACGGCGACGGTGCGCCCGGGGCCACCAACGTGGCCCGGGCGGGCAGCAAAACTCTATACGTGATCGCCGCCTTGCTGGACGCCTTCAAAGGTACGGCGCCTGTGTGTCTGTCCCAGAGCCTATCTGGAGTCGCCGGCTGGGAGCTGGCCGCCGTTGCAGTGGCGCCGGTGATAGGGCATGCCTTTTCTCCTTTCCTTAAATTCAGGGGCGGCATGGGTGTTGCCACCACTTTTGGTGTATGGTTGGGGTTGACAGGCTGGCTGGGGCCGTTGGCCATGACACTCTGTATCGGGTCCATGTTTATTGTTCAGAAGAACTGGGTATGGGCCAGCGTGGTCGGAATGCTCCTTTTCCTCATTGTGCTGTTGTTTATCCCTGATCCTTTTATCAAAACTTACAGGGCGCCTCTTTTCTGCGCCGGCCTGGCGCACGCCACCATCATGACCATCAGGCGCTATTCCTATTTTCAAAGCTGGCCGGAGCCGCAGGCCTGGCTCGGCAAGGTATTGGGAAAACGATGATCCTGGTCGTCCTCTGTGTGCTTTACCTGGTGGTGGTAGGCGCCATTAATATGCACAAGCTGCACAACCTGCGGGACTATCAGAAGATCAAGACCTTTCCCCGCGTCTCCGTCCTGGTGCCGGCCAGGAACGAAGAGGATACCATCGGTCCCTGCATCAGCTCGCTGCTGGCACAGGACTACCCCGATTTCCAGGTGATCGTGCTTAACGACAATTCCACTGACGGCACTGCTGCAATATTAAGTAACCTCGGTCGGCGCGATAGCCGGCTGAAGGTCATTAACGGCCAACCTCTTCCGCCGGAATGGCTGGGCAAGCACTGGGCCTGCCACCAGCTCTACCAGGCTGCCGACAGTGAATTGCTGATGTTCACAGATGCCGATACAGTGCACACGCCGGATACCCTCCGTTGCGCCGCGGCGGCGCTGCTGGAAGAGAAGGCGGATATGCTTTCCATCATACCGAGGCATAAACTTGGCAGTCTGGCAGAGCAATTAATAATGCCAATGTTTGCCCTGGGAGCCTTTGCCAACATACCCCTGCCTGCGCGCTTGAGGCCGGGAAGCACGAAGCTGGTATCTTCAAGCGGCAAACTGATGCTGTTCCGACGCCGATCTTATGAAGATACCGGGGGATTTCAGAGTATACGGCAGAGCGTTCTGGACGACCTGCAACTGGCGGAGAAAATATCTCTGCTCGGGATGCGCTACCGCGTATTCGATGGGACAAATAACGTTACTTGCCGCATGTACCATAACTGGACGGAAGTGCATCTGGGCCTGACTAAAAACGTGTTCCCCTCCTACGGATATAACGTGCCGCTTTTTACCTTCACCTGGCTGTGGATCAACTTTGTTTTCTGGGAGCCTGTTATAGCACTGGGTGTGCACAAGATGCCTGATTATCCGCCTGTACTATCCCTGGGTCTGGCGGCCATCTCCATTATATCCTGCCTGGTCCTGTTTGCTTTCTACTATCAGCGCTTCAAATTCCCGCTGTACACAGTACTCCTCTACCCGGTAAGTGTATCCCTCATGACAGCCATCGCATTTTCATCCATGTTCCTCACGCTATCGGGGCGGGCCACCTGGAAAGACCGTAAAATGCCGAACCGCAGGATACCATAAATAAAAATCCAAAGGAAAAATATTGCCGTCTAATACATGACATCAGGACCGAGTGCATCAAATATTATTCTTAGACATCCTGTTCTACATACAGTCGGCCATAGTGGCCAGCCTGATAGTGCTGCTTATTATATCTCTGGCCAATATGCGGTACCTGCGACGCCTTTATACATATCCGGCGCCCTCCGCCTGGCCGCGCTGCTCGGTGCTGGTCCCTGCCCGCAATGAGGAGAACAACATAGGCAGATGCGCGGGCGGCCTGCTGGCCCAGGATTATCCCGATTTCCAGGTTATAGTGCTGGACGACAACTCAACCGACCGGACCTGGCAGATACTGCAGGAACTTGCAGCTAAAGATCCGAGGCTCATCCTGATAAAGGGCAAACCTCTGCCCGATGACTGGCTGGGCAAACACTGGGCCTGCCATCAGCTGGCACAGAAGGCGGACGGCGAACTGCTGGTTTTCGTCGATGCAGACACGTATCACGAGCCGGGCATGCTGCGCGGCGCCACGGCGGCCATGGCAACCGAGAACACTTGCCTGATCTCGGCGCTGCCGCGGCAGATCGTTGTCTCATGGTCCGAGCTTTTGAGCATACCGGCCTTTTACCTCGGCATGCTGTGCGGAGTGCCCCTTGAGCTAACCCGACTCCAGCGTAATCCGCTGTTGTTCGCCATACTCGGGCAGTTCCTGATCTTCCGCAGGGATGCTTACGACGCGGCCGGGGGCTACGCGGCGGTCAAGCACAACGTGGTCGACGATATCGCCATTGGCAGACGGGTGCACACCATGGGCCT
>CAYVBI010000103.1:0-7637 GCA_964448985.1 uncultured Dehalococcoidales bacterium | reverse complement strand
CCCAGGTCATGAAGAAGCTGGCCAAGCGGTTCGAGAAATTATAGATCGGTATATGCCCAGGCTGCTGCTGGCCACAACCAATAAAGGCAAGGCCGCCGAATACCGGGACCTGCTGAAGGGCCTCGATTTTAAGATAGTTACTCTCGACCAGGCAGGCATCAACAAGGAAGCCGACGAAAGCTACAACACGTTTGAAGAGAACGCCCGCCACAAGGCCGCGTTTTACGCGGAATTAGGCGGGCTTCTTACTTTAGCCGACGATTCGGGTCTGGAGGTGGATGCTCTGGGAGGTGAGCCGGGCGTGCGCTCTTCCCGCTATGCCGGCGATGATGCCACCGATGCGGATAGGGTGGATTTCCTGCTTAAAAAACTCATAGACATACCACAAAAAGAACGTACGGCCAGGTTCCGTTGCATTATAGCCATAGCCCGGCCCGGCGGCGACGTTGAGACGGTCGAGGGTACCTGCGAAGGATATATAGCCATGAAGCCCAGGGGCAGCAACGGCTTCGGATACGACCCCGTCTTTTTCCTGCCTGAATACGGAAGGACCATTGCCGAGCTTGCGCCGGAGTTCAAAAACCGTATCAGCCACCGGGGCAGGGCGGCCGCCCTCGCACGCAGTATTCTGGCAAAGATAGCGGCACCCTGAATTTCTCTGCCTGCACCTGAAGCAGGAGAGGGCCGTCGGCTTCCTCCACAAATCCGCATATTTTTACCCCATATAGCAGGGCAAGTTACAATTTTTATTGCAACTAATTCGCATTAGCAATAAAATGGCAGCAATAAAGTTGGATAAGAAGATACTCCGGAAGCCGGGCAGCAGGCTAACCAGCCAGCGCTCACTGATATTCGATATCATCAGTAAAGGCGGGGGCCATTTAGGCGCCGCCGAGATATATGCCGAGGCCTGGCGCAGGATGCCGGGCATCAGCCTGTCCACCGTCTACCGAGCTATCGGCAAATTCAAAGAGCTTGGCCTGGTGGAAGAAAGCCACCTCGGCCAGGAGCACCACCACTATGAGGCCCTGCAGAACGGCAGCCACTTTCACCTGGTGTGCCTGGGCTGCGGCGCGGTCATAGAGTTCGAATATCCCCTGGTCAAGCGGATACGGGATGAGGTAGCCAAGGCCCGACGCTTTAACATCATCAACGCCGAGGTGAACCTCAGCGGCTACTGCTCCAGGTGCCGGGGTTGAACATGGAAAACACGGCCATTTCGCTTTCGAATATGAAGGACGGCCAGCAGGCGGTGGTATCTGCAGTGGAGGGTGGACGGGGCCTGGTGGAGAAGCTCACAGCCATGGGAATACGGCCGGGCAAGCGCATCACCCGATTCTGCTCGATGTACCTGCATGGCCCAATCACCGTCCGCGTTGATAATGTGCAGCTCTCCCTGGGCCGCGGCATCGCAGATAAGATACTCGTGATTCCGGACGGGTTCACCGATGAAGATACTTCTTGCAGGTAATCCGGGCGCGGGTAAAAGCGTCCTTTTTTCACGCCTGACAGGCTCCCTGGTCATTTCAGATAACTTCCCCGGCACCGCCATCGGATTCTCCTCCGGGCATATGCGTGTGGTCAATGACAGGGCCGAAGTCATAGATACCCCCGGCGTTTACTCTTTGGAAAGCTCCGGTCAGGCCGGTGAGGTGGCGCGCAAGATGCTGCGGGACGGGGACATCATCATAAATGTGGTGAACGCCACCAACCTGGAGCGTGACCTCTACCTGACACTGGAGCTCCTCGAGGAAAGGATACCCATAATTGTGGCACTCAACGTATGGGACGACGCCCGGCATATCGGCATCGAGATAGACATTAAGGCATTGGAACAGTTGCTGGGCGTCCCTGTGATCCCCACCGTGGCCACCACAGGCGAGGGTATCAAGTACCTGGTTGAGAGCATACCGCGAGCAGTAATGCAGGCTAATCCCGTCGCCACGAGGGAGGAGCGTTGGGCCCGCATCGGTGAGATAATCGGACTGGTACAAAAGGTTACCCACCGCCATCACACCCTGGGAGAATCGCTGGCCGACGCCACGGTCAAGCCGCTGCCGGGCACTTTCATTGCGTTGTTTGTCGCTATCGCGGTTTTCGCTTTCGTGGTTTACGGCGGCGAAGCAATTTTCAATCTCGTTGCCCGGCCCATTTTCAACATACTCTGGCTGCCCGTGGTATCGGCCATCAGCAACCTGACGGCCGGCGCACCGTTTCTGCATGATATCCTGATAGGCAGACTCTTCAACGGGCAGATCGACTTCATTCAATCCTGGGGACTGCTGACCACTGCGCTGTACGTGCCCTTCGCCCTCGTACTGCCCTACATCATCACATTCTACTTCGCGTTAGGACTAATGGAGGATATTGGCTACCTGCCCCGCCTGGCTGTGATGATCGATACTCTCATGCACCGCTTCGGCATGCACGGTTATGCCATCATACCCACCATACTGGGATTCGGATGCAACGTGCCGGCCATGCTGGCTACGCGCGTGCTGGAAAGCCGCAAGGAGCGGTTCATCGCGATGACCCTGATCGCCATCGCAGTGCCCTGCGCCTCGCTGCAGGCCCTGATACTGGGACTGGTGGGGCAGCACGGCATACAGTATGTTGCCATGATCTATGGCACGCTCCTGGCCGTCTGGGTTATTATCGGTATCATACTTAACTGGGCGGTCAAAGGCTTTACACCCGAGCTCCTTATAGAGATACCCCCCTACCGCCTGATGCCCTGGAAGATGATGATGGAAAAGCTCTGGATCAGGGTACGCGGCTTTATCGTGGAGGCAGTCCCGATCATGATCATAGCCGTACCCGTCATCAACCTGCTCTACATGATCGGCATCTTCCAGGCTATAACCAATTTCACAGCCCCCGTGGTAAGCGGGCTGCTGGGACTGCCCAACGATGCCGTGGCCGCCATTTTCGTGGCCTTCTTCCGCATGGACGCGGCGATGGCGCTGCTGGCGCCGCTTGAGCTATCCGCTAAACAGCTTGTCGTCAGCAGCGTTGTGCTTGTTATGTTCTTCCCCTGCATCGCTACATTCTCCATAATGTTGAAGGAGATGGGTTTCTGGAGCCTGCTCAAGGCTTTAGGCATAATGCTTTTCTCCGGCATCGCAGTCGGCGCGCTGCTCAACCTCCTCCCGATCTGAAATGTCCGGCCATTTCCCCTTTCATGCCTGCGAAATGTTATTCTATATTGTCTAAGAAATAGCGCCAGTATTAAGGAGTGCCAGCATGTCAGATAAATACCAGGTTCTCTTCCAATCCATCAAAATCGGTAAGCTGGAGATCAAGAACCGCCTCTCTGTACCGCCCATGGCAACCGGCTTCGCCGCAGACGGCGGCGGTGTCTCTGACAGGCTGATCAAATACCACGAGGCGCGCGCCAGAGGCGGATTCGGACTGATCATAGTCGAGGTGACCGCTGTGGACGGGGATCGGGGGCTGGGCAGCGGGCATCAGCTCTGCCTGCATGACGATAACCTGATACCCGGTTTCAAGAAGCTGGCCGATGCTGTACATAAATACGGCGCCAAAATCGCAGTACAACTTTTTCACCCCGGCCGCTGCACCTTCCCGTTCTTTGTCAATAACAGGCAGCCAATAGCTCCCTCGGCTGTGCCCGATCCCATCGTAAGACAGATGCCTCAGGCGCTCACCATCAGCGAAATAAAGGACCTGGTGGAAAAATATGCGCAGGCTGCCCGACGGGCGCAGGAGGCGGGCTGCGACGCCGCCGAGATCCACGGGGCCCACGGCTATCTTGTTGCCCAGTTCATGTCGGCCTACGCCAACAAACGCACGGATGAATACGGCGTTGGGCCGGACGGCTTCATGCGCTTTCCGCTCGAGATCGTCAGGCGGGCCAGGGAACTGGTCGGCCCCGACTTCCCTCTGCTCTTCCGCATCAGCGGCGAAGAAGCTGTGGCTCTGGGCCGCACCGTTCCGGAGAGCGTTGAGATGATGAAAAAACTAGCCGCCGCCGGCATCGATGCCGCGGATGTTTCCATCGGCGTTTACGAGTCCGGCCATCTCACCAGCGCGCCGTCCGATATGCCCCAGGGCTTTAACGCCGAAACGTCGCATATTTTCAAGCAGGCCCTCAAGGTGCCCGTGCTGGTGGCAGGCCGCATCAACGACCCCGCTGTCGCAGCGGAAATCATCGGCGCCGGCAGGGCTGATATAGTGCACATCGGTCGGCAGTCGTTGACCGATCCCGATTGGCCGTCCAAGGTGCGTGAGGGCAGGGAGAAGGACATCGTTAAATGCCTGTCCTGCAATGAAGGCTGCATCGAGGGGCTTGCTTTCTGGCTGAGGCCCTCGATCACCTGTGTACAGAATCTGGCCCTCGGCAGGGAGGAGCAGTACTCTCAACCTGAGACATCTTCTCCCAGGAAGGTGCTGGTGGCAGGCGCCGGCCCGGGCGGGCTGGAAGCGGCCAGGACGGCTGCTCTGCGAGGGCATAAGGTCATTCTCTACGAACAGGAAGGTTACCTGGGTGGCCAGGTCAAGCTGGCCGCAATACCTCCCTCAAAAGCCGCCTACCAGGAGGTGGCCCACTCGCGTATAAAGGCCATCAGGGAGATGGGAGTGCATATACAGTGCGGGCAGGCGCTGACAACCGACATGATCAGGGAGATCAAACCGGATGTGCTAATCATCGCCACAGGATCAGAGTCCGCCATCCCCAATATACCGGGCATCAACAGCAAGAAAGTTATGAGCGCGCGCAAGGCGCTGATTTCGGAAGATGTTGGCCCCTGTGTGCTAGTAATCGGCGGCGGTTTGGTCGGCTGCGAGACAGCAGATTACCTGGCGGGAAAAGACATGTCCGTGACCATTGTCGAGATGCTCAAACATACGGCCCGTGATATAGGTCCGGCGGCACGCTTTTTCCTGCGCCAGCGGCTCAAGGAAAAGCAGGTGCTGATACTCACGCAGTCCGCCGTAAAGTCCATCGACGACGATTTCGCTATCGTAGATACGCCGGGAGGGGAACAGAGGCTCGGCCCCTTCGACACCATCGTCATGGCTACCGGGGCAATATCTAATAGTCTGCTCGCAGACCGGGCCAGAGGTATAGTGCCCGAGGTGCACGTTATAGGGGACGCCTGCAAGCCGGGCAAGATACTGGCCGCTGTGGAACAGGGGGCTGACGTCGCCCTGAAGCTATGATATTGCACTTCGGGCTAAAAGTGCTAAAATAATCGTCCGTATCGGTAAGAAAAAGGAATACTATAATATGGATTTTTCAGACAAACCCAAGAAAATACAGGATGAGTCAGGAAGGTGGTTCATGGTTGTCAGCCAGGTTGAAGGGGGATACCTCGCCAGGGATACCGTGACCAGCGACCTGGTATATATGAGACATTGCGACATCTCATGCCGCGAAGATGGCGGCGCCGTCGAATAACCTGCATGCTCCCATCCCGTCAGTCACGGATTCAGGCGCCTGGAACGGCCTTTTATGCTGCCCGTTAGATTTGACACAAGGCCTTCAGGCTGATATATTTACACGGTTATTGTTTTTTCACAGGGAATAAAGAAAATGAGCAATTCTTATGCAATCGTTGAGAGCGGCGGCAAACAGTTCAGGGTCAGGGCCGGCCAGGTCATCAACACCGATCTTCTGCATGTTGAATCAGGCAAAGAGGTGGAGCTCAGCCCGGTACTGATGATAGCCGACGGCGACGAAGTCATCATAGGCACCCCCGAGGTCCAGGGCGCCAAGGTTATCGCCACGTGCCTTGAAGAAGGCAAAGCCCGCAAAATCATCGTGTTCCGCTACAAGAACAAGGTGCGCGAGCGCCGGAAGACAGGCCACCGCCAGCCCTACACCAGGTTGCTGATCCAGGAGATCGTCAAACCGGGCGGCAAGGTGACTAAAAAAGCCGTCAAAGCAAAGGCCGCCAGCGGAGGTGACAACTAATGGCTCACAAGAAAGGCGGCGGCAGCACACGCTGCGGCCGTGACAGCAAATCCAAGCGCCTGGGAGTCAAACGCTACGGCGGGCAGGCTGTGAACGCCGGCACCATTATCGTCAGGCAACGCGGCACCAGGATTCACCCGGGCACCAATGTAGGCTGCGGCAGGGATTACACACTCTTTGCCACAGTCGATGGTATCGTCACATTCGAGCACCATACCAAGAACAAGAAAAGGGTCAGCGTTTACCCGGGACAGTAACAATGAAAGAGAAAATCCATCCGAAGTATTTCCCCGATGCCACGGTGACCTGCTCATGCGGCAACAGCTTTACCACCGGGTCCACCAGGCAGACGCTCAGGGTAGAGCTATGTAACAAATGCCACCCCTTCTTCACTGGCGAGCAGAAGATCATCGATACCGCCGGCCGCGTGGAACGCTTCAACAAGAAGTACAAGAGAGAGAAAAAGGACCAGTAACTGTCAATCGATATCAAAAGGGGCGGTTACCAAGGCCGCCCCTTTTTTTTAGCCTGATGAATAAAGAGAAACCCTTTTATTACGGCGGGCAGGCTGTGATGGGCGGCGTGATGATACGCGGCCGCAACAGCACCTCCATCGCTGTTCGTAGAATGGATGGTGGCATTGAGGTCAACAGCCGCCCGCTGGCCACGCTATACAAGGGTAAATGGCGTGAGGTCCCGCTGGTACGGGGAGTGATAGCCCTCATAGAAACGGTTGTGCTGGGCACGGGCGCTCTGATGTACTCGGCGCAGGTATCAACGGAGACGGAGCAGGAGAAGATCACGCCGGGCATGATCTGGGGCAGTGTGATCATAGGAGTTGTGCTCGCAGTGGCGCTCTTTTTTATCCTGCCCCTGCTGGCGGCCAGGTTGTTGGATCCGTTTATAGCCTCGGCTTTCCTCAGCAACGTTATCGAAGGGGTAATCCGCATTGTCCTGTTTATCATCTATCTCGCTGTCATCGGACGCATGAAGGACATCCGCGAGATTTTCGCCTACCACGGCGCCGAACATATGTCTGTAAATGCCTACGAGGCAGGTGCGCCGCTGGAAGTGGTCCCTGTGATGAAGTACTCGACCGCTCACACACGCTGCGGCACGAGCTTCCTCCTGGTGGTTCTGGTGCTGGCCATCGTGGTCTTTGCTCTATTGGGCCGGCCGCCCATCTGGATCAGCATTGCCTCACGCATCCTGCTGCTGCCCGTCATAGCGGCGCTCAGCTACGAGCTGATCAAGTTAGAAGCTGCATACAGCCGCAACCGCTTCGTCCACTGGCTGCTCCTGCCCGGTCTGTGGCTACAGGCCATGACCACGCGCCGGCCGACGGACAGCCAGGTTGAAGTCGCCATAGCGGCCATGCGGAAATCACTGGAGATCGATGGCCTGACCGCACGCTCTTGATTCCATTCGCCCGGCACAGCGGGATACACAGTTTGCGCTGTTGCAGATATGCTCTCCATTTAGTTTGACCCTCTTTTCAAGCAGGTGTTAGAATAGCCAGCGGCTTTGATCTTAAAAATTCCGTATATAAATTCAGGAGGTATTTCCTATGGCAGACAAATATCAGCCCCTCTTAGGAAAAGTAGCTCTGGTTACCGGGGCTGGAGGTGGCATCGGCAAAGCAACTGTTCTCAAGCTGGCTGAGGCCGGCGCCGACATACTGATGTGCCAAAAAAAACCC
>CAYVBI010000102.1:0-7695 GCA_964448985.1 uncultured Dehalococcoidales bacterium | reverse complement strand
AGGATCTTGACTTTCACGATAGGTGTTTCCATTGTCTAGGCGCCTCCTTAAAAACGTATATTTATCCTCAGGAATATAGACTATATATTAACACGTAAATGATGACAAAATATTATATAATAAACGAGGAGGAGGGATACGCCTGTAGAAGGATGAGCATTTTTATTCTGGTTTCTCTTCATGTGGTACAATCATCGGGGCAGGTCAGAGAAGGGTGATATGATCAATATTTATGAGAGGCTGCGTGACAGGCTGGACATGTTTCCCCAGGGCTTCCCCAAGAGCGAGAGCGACGTTGAACTGAAAATACTGCAGGACCTCTTTACGCCCGAGGAGGCCGAGATCGCGCTGTCCTTGCAACCCAATCCAAAGTTTGAGACGGTATCGGCCATTGCGCAAAGGGCGGGCAAAGATGAAACGGAGATGGGAGAAACCCTTTTCGGCATGTCGAAGAGAGGGTTGATAATGCGTTACCGGGCGTCCGAGACGGAGCTCTACTACTGCCTGATACCCTGGGTCGTCGGCATATATGAATATCAAGTGAATAACCTGACGAAGGACAGGATCCGTCTGTTCGAGCAGTATTACGAGGAGGCGATGGTACCATCTTTGCGGGAGGCGCCAACCCGGCTGGGATTTCGTGTCATTCCCATTGAGAAGGAGATACAGGGGAGCACTGTGATTCAGCCTTATGAAAGGGTGTCACAGATCATCGACTCAAACACCGAATTCGCTGTAGCCGATTGCATCTGCAGGAAAGAGAGAGCGATCCTCGGGGATGGTTGTGGCAGGCTGCAGGAAGCCTGCATGACCTTTGGGCCGGGAGCGTCGTATTACATAGAGAACGGGATCGGCCGTGCGATTTCAAAGGAAGAGGCAAGGGATATCCTGCTAAAAGCCGAGGAGGAAGGCCTGGTGCACTGCTCTTCAAACGTCTCGGGCGGCCAGATGTTCATATGCAACTGCTGCAGTTGCTGCTGCGGAGTTATGAAAAACGTCACAAAGTATGGCAATCCCAAGGTCATAACAAAATCCAACTACTATGCCGTTAACAATGCGGAGGACTGTAATGCTTGCGGCATCTGTGTCGGGCGGTGCCAGGTGCACGCCATCTGCATTGAAGACGACGTTGCCGTCATCGAGAGGGACCGGTGCATTGGCTGCGGCCTCTGCGTATCAACTTGCCCCACGGGGTCGCTTTCCTTGGCGGCCAAATCGCCCGGCGAAGCCTCTCCTGTTTTTGCCGATGGCATAGCAATGTTGCAGGCCTTGGGTAAAGCCACAGGAAGGAACTACCCATTCGAATAGCGAGCGTTTCAAGCCTATCGGTTTTTACATCGAAAATCGGGAGGTGGTGGACAATACCCGGTTTATATAGAATAGAAAAATAATAGGCCCAATAACAGGAGGAATAAAATGACCAACCGACCTAAGAAAGTGGCGGTCCTCGGTTTCGACTGTGCCGAGCCACACCTGATCCAGAAGCATATTGCAGAGGGGCACCTCCCCACCTTTAAGAAACTTTTCGAGGGTGGTGTACTAGCGCTGAATTGTCTTTCGCCGTTTCCCACTATTACGCCCCCTAACTGGGCCAGCATAGCGACAGGCGCCTGGCCAGGCACTCACAATGTAACCGATTTTCACCTTCATAAGGAGGGCACGCCCCAGGTTAACGCCAATACCTTCGAGGGCTTCTCCAGCGAAAACTGCAAAGCAGAATACATATGGGACAAGCTTGACGCGGCGGGCAAGAAATGCATCGTCTGCAATTACCCCGGCTCATGGCCTTCCAAAATGAAAAACGGCATCATGGTGGGAGGTGCTGGGCTTACGGTCAATGAATACCGCAATGGCCACACCGGGCTTGAGTCCCACCTGACGCTGGGCAACGACCAGGTTGTCACAACCGGCTATTATCCCAATGGGACCAGGGTCGAATTCAAGGATGCCGAGGGCTGGAAAAACCTGCCCGCCGGCAGCGAAGAGCCGCTTGCAGCCAAGTTCAACGTGCGGTTCATCGACTCCTCTGAGCAGATAGCGCCCCTGTCCTGGCACGTGCTCGTGACCCAGAGCGCAGGCAATGGCTACGACCGTGTTACCGTCTCCCCGACCCAGGACGTGAAAGACGCCTTTTTCACACTAAGCAAGGGAGAATGGAGCAAGAAGATCTACGTCAAATTCAAGACCCAGGACGGCAGGGCTATCGAAGGATCTTTCAAATCTAAGCTCCTGCAATTGTCGGATGATGCCGAAGATTTTCTGCTACTCATCACTCTATTCGGTCCGACCGAAGGGTGGAGCAACCCCCCGGAGATTGCCAGGGAACTGACCAGCAAGGAAGGGATACTCACTTTTACATCCGGATTGCTGGGATACACTATGGGCGTTTACGAGATGGATACCTATGCCGAGATAGCCGAGCTACACGATCTGTGGCTGGGCGACGTGGCGACCCAACTCATGACGAAATATCCCTGGGATCTTTTCTGTATGCATAGCCACCCCATCGACTGGATATATCACTCGGTGCTCACGGAAATGGATGAAAATACCTGCACGAGCAAGGAAAAGTATAAAGAAGCCTGGGACCTGCACCTGAGGGTCCATCAGAGCCAGGACAGGATGCTGGCCAAGATCGTCGAGGTGGCAGGTGAGGATACGCTATTTGTGCTGGTGTCAGATCACGGGGCCGTCGCCGACGGGTCGACCTTCAACCCCTATATACCTTTGATCAAGGCCGGGCTGTGCGTGATGGAAGGGCAGAGCGACGATACAGACACAAAAGCCCTGGAAGCGCAGACCGAGATCGTCCACAATCTGGTCAAGGAAATTCTGGGTAACAAGGGTGACCGGGTTGGCAGCGAAATAATCGAGTTGGGAGCCTTAACCTATTTCAACCCTGACATCAAGAGGTCGAAGGCCTTTCCTCAGCGCACCATCTACATTTATATAAATCTCAAGGGCCGTGATCCGGGCGGAATTGTCGATCCCGCTGACTATGAGAAGGTGCAGCGCCAGATAATCGATGCTCTCTATTCTTACGTTGACCCGGCCACCGGGGTCAGACCTGTTTCCCTTGCTCTATCCAAGAAAGATGCACGAATTCTCGGGCTGCATGGAGATCACGTCGGCGACGTGGTCTACGCCATTTACCCGGAATTTGGCGGCCAGCACGGTCCTCAGCTCCCTACCGCGGAGTGGGGTGTAGGCAAGCTTAAATCGCTGCAAGCCTTCTGCGGCCCGGGCATCAAGAAAGGCTACAAACTTGAGCGGACAAGCGGCCTGCCCGACATCGTACCCACAATATGCTACCTGATGAGCTGGCCGGTCCCCGCCCAGACCGAAGGCAACATACTTTTCCAGGCACTTGAAAATCCGAATCTTGCGTCGGAAGAACTCAATACGCTGCGGGAGGCCCTGGTCAAGATGGAATCGGCGCTTAGCAAAGGCGAAAAGCGTTAGGGCTCAAAAATCTGGAAGCAGCCACAGCGCTTGCGGCTGCCTCTTCCAACACTAGATCCGGCTTGCAGGGATGCCGATATATCGACACTCTGAAAATAATATTAGCGGGGGCTGTAGGAGGAAAAATGCAGGAAAAAACGTATCAAGTTGGCAGGGGCACTGCGATCACCATTCTCATCGTGCTTTCAATATTGCAGTTATCAGATTGGGCTGATCGATCCATATTGGCTATATCACTACAGGCTATCAAAACCCATTTCAACCTGACCGATGCCGAGGCAGGTATGCTGCCATCACTCTTGCAGGCAGGCATAGCGGTTTTTACCCTCCCCGCTGCTATGCTGGCTGACAGGTTTGCACGCCGTAAGCTCATTATGGGCATGGCCCTGATTTGGAGTGCATTTACGGCAGTAACAGGCCTCGCCGTTCAAGTGTGGCACCTGTTCTTGGCCAGATTTATGGTCGGCACAGGCGAAGCCGGCTATCAGCCGGCCGGGCAGACCTGGCTCGGGCTTACTTTTCCCAAGGAGATACGGACACGGATTCTGGCCTTATTTATGATGTGCCAACCGTTCGGCATCGCGCTGGGCCTGGTCCTGGGAGGGTTGCTGCTGAACGCCACACATGATTGGCGCATGGCTTTTTTTATTTTCGGCATACCCGGCGTCGTAATGGCATTTATTGTGATCTTCCTGCCGGATTACAAAGCCTCGAGGGAACAGGGAGAGGGGGTGCTCAGCAGAGTATATTTCAGGCAGTGGGGCGAACTATTTAAGATCAAGTCCTACTGGCTTTTCATTATCAGTTCAACCTTGATATATTTCATGATATTTTCTTTTCAATCGTGGATACCGACCCTGTGCATGCGTGCTTATGACGCGAGTCCATTGACGGTGGGCATAGCCCTGGCTGGATTAAGCCTCCTGTACATCGCTGCTCCTTTTGGCGGATTTTTGGCAGACCGCTGGCAAATGCGCAATAAAGCCGGAAGGCCACTCTTTTTAGTTTTGGTCTCATTCTTGGTGCTGCCCGCAGTTATTGCCTCCATTCTCACAGTGGGTAAGCTGGAATTTCAGGCCTGGCTATTCGTATATGGGATAACGTCGCTGTTAATAGCATGCGCGTATCCGGTGCTGACGGTGCTGGTGCATGATGTGGTACCGGTGCCTGTGCGTTCCACGGCAATCGGCATCCAGCTGACGATATCGCAATTGCTTGGTGGTGTGTCGGGGCCGCTCCTGGTGGGCATGATATCGGATGCCACCGGCGGCGGCGCCCAGGGAATAATAAACGGGCTGCTCTGGACCATACCCGTGGCCACGTTATCGATAGCATCCACTCTAATTATGACCAGGTACTACGCTGCAGAAAGTGTCAGGATCAGTGATGTAGTCCTGGCGGAACGCTAATTAAACAGGCCGTGATAAAGGCATATTGACCTGCTCCCAATAGTGACACCAGTTTTCGGGGAGAGGGTCACCCGCAGTTCCATGTTGCCACTTGGTGTTGGTGGTACTGCCTGATATTGTGGGGCGAAGCAACCTATTTCTCCAGCAAACAAAACATACGCGGACACAATGATAAGTGCAATGCCATCCTTCATATTCACAGCCTCCTCGTTGCCAACAGCCATTATCACACTTGCTAGTTTGGAAGGTCGCATTTGCATTTTACATTACGTAGTATGGCTAGCACAATAACATCGCCACTATTACGAAGAAAGAATACTGAATAGGAACTTATGGAGATGAATCAAGCTAATTTAGGCGATATTATTGCCTAAATGGTGGGTGGGACTGGATATGAACCAGTGACCGAGAGCTTATGAGCTGGTTTCTTTTAAATAGGAAGTATATTTTTTATCATGGATGAACATACGTACCGATGATTACGTGGCTTTAGTAGGTATGAATTTAATTATAGATGAACATTGCTCAATTTTTTCTTTAGCAGTGAGGCTTCTTTTTCCCGGTAGCCTTTAAGAATATATCAAACGCTTCTTGCCCTGTGTAGCGCAGCCTGTATCCCGTTTCTTTTTTAATCTTCTCGTTGCTGAGTGTGATAGGATATTGCAACATATGCAACCCTCCAGCCTGTGACCTTGATTGTAAGTGTAGCATCCATGTAATCTTTATTCCCCAGTAGAGCAACCATGACGGAAGCCGAAGAGATGGTTTGGCTAACTCCTTAATCATTTGACCATATGTTAAACCGCCATCGCCGGTTAAATTATAAATGCCACCTTTACTGCTCTTGAGTAGCAGAACTATTAACTCCATTAAGTCATCTTCGTGAATAAACTGCCATAGCGGATTTTTGCCTATTGGTTTGACCATTATAGGCAGGAATAACACGGTAAGCCCACAAGCATCCCCGCAAGGGCCTGTCACAGTTACTGTACGCCCGATCGTGACACAGACGTTGGGATTTTCCATAGCGAAATCCTGAAACATCAAGTCAACCGCTGCTTTATCACAAGCATAAGGGAAATCCAAGTTTGGGTTTAGTGGCGTAGTTTCAGTAAACAGTTTGGTATTATCATTGTACGCACCGTACTCTGTATTACTGCCCATATAATATATTTGTTGTACCTTAGATTCTGTACTGGCATTAAGGAAATTCTTAGATCCCTCTATGTTGATTTGATGTGCTTCTTCCTCGTTTTGTATAGGAGCCACTATGAATGCAAGGTGAATTGCAGTGTCGATTTCATTGTTGGTGAAAATATCAACGAATGGTTGTCTGATATCGTGTCTTATAAAGGTGGATTTAGGAGATTCGAAAGATGGTGCCTTTATATCCAATCCGATAATGCGCTCCACCTCCGTTTCTTGAGCAATTCTTTTAAGTAACAGGGTCCCAAGATATCCAGATACGCCAGTGATCACTACGTTCTTCATCCAGGCTCCCTTTTTGCTATGTTAGGATTCTAGCCTATTCGTATTCTTTACGCTTGAATCCTTTGGTTTCGGATAGACACACTACGCCTGTCGCTGCCATCGCGGCAACACATCTGTTGCAATGGTCGCAGTCTATGGCGGTTATCTCTCCGGATTGCAATTTCTTTATTACATTCGGATCTCTAATGGTGGCACGGCCGATCTGTACAAATTCGAAGCCTTCCTTCATGACTTTATCTATGTTTTCAAGTGAGCAGACTCCGCCAATATAGACTACGGGGATTTTAACCGCGTCCTTGATGCGTTCTGCCTGATCGAGTAGAAACAATTCCTTAAATGGAACTTCCTTTACGATGAAACGACCAAATAATGCCATCCCCATTTTAGTAAATAGATTCTTTTCGGACTTAACATATTCTAATATCGGAACTTGACCACGCATCATATAGAAAGAGGTCTTGGCGGTGAATCCGCAGCTAGGGATAAGTGCGCTGGCCCCTTCAACCTCGAACTGTTTTGCTACTTGTACCGCTTCGTTAATAGTCAATCCTCCCTTGAAGCCATCCTCGCAATTCATTTTTATCAGTATGGGGTAGCCGGGTCCGACAACTTCCCTTACATGTTTTATTACTGAGGCGGGGAATCTCAGGCGGTTTTCCAGGGAACCGCCGTACTGGTCTTTACGGCTGTTAGTCCATGGGGAAAGGAACTGGCTGAGAAGGTAGCCGTGCCCTGCATGGATTTCAATTGCATCGAATCCTGCCCGGATCGCCATCCTGGCAGCCTTACCGAAGTCCTCGTTCACTCGCTTTATATCATCTTCGGCCATAGCTCGGCAAAGGCTGTATCGGAATAAGCAGAACTTGCGTGAAGGGCCGATAGGGGTTTTGCCGTTTGCGCCCTTGTTTGAGAAAAAACCGCAATGCCCTATTTGGATTGATGCAGCTGCTCCCTCTTTATGCACAGCGTCTGTGAGGCGTTTTAGGATAGGGATGATCTCTTCACGCATCCACATCTCATGTCTGAAGGCTACTCCATCCTTAGACGTCGCACAATATGCCACAGTTATCATACCGATGCCGCCTGCGGCAACTTTTCTATGATGCTCGATTAAAGCATCGCTGGGTGTAGCATAGGGACACATCCCCTCAAAACAACCGGATCTGATGGTACGATTGCGCAGTTCCAGATTACCAATTTTCCCAGCGGTAAAAGCCTTTGATTTGTTTTTCTCAGTTGTCCCTTGCATAGCTACGCCTTTCTTTGTTTTAATAAAAATTTATTCATGGATGAACATACATACCGATGTTTGTTCAATGGTGATAAATTCTAA
>CAYVBI010000101.1:0-7767 GCA_964448985.1 uncultured Dehalococcoidales bacterium | reverse complement strand
TCGACCTCCACGACATCTATAATAAAGGCAGGTCCATCGATGCCGAGCTCAACAGGGTCGTCTCGGAGGCCGTGGCGAAAAAGATTACTCTGGTCGAGATTATCCCCGGCAAAGGTTCGGGCCAATTGAAAAAGCGCGTTTTACGCTTCGTCGCGCAACCCGACATACGGAAACTCTACCACCGCATCGAGAAGGACGACAAAAACTTCGGCAGGATTTTCATCCATTTCCGCTACTGAGACCGGAGCAGGGTCGCAGTTTACCTCACTGAAAGGTAAAATATCGGCCTCGTTAGCGCTTCTTTAACAGGCCCTTAATTACTTCAGTCAACCCCTCCAGCGGATATATCTCTGCCTGCGCGTCCTTCCTCCATTTCAGCTCCACGCTGTTGGTTTTAAGCGTGCGCGTGCTGATCACGATCCGCAGGGGTATGCCGATCAGGTCGGCATCGTTGAACTTTACGCCGGGTGATTCCAGCCTGTCATCCAGCAGAACCTCTATTCCGGCCGATGTCAATTCGGCGTACAGTTTCTCCGCAGCCTGCTGAACCGCAGGATCATCGATTTTCAGCGGGCAGAGGCAGACCTGGAACGGGGCTATGGGCAGGGGCCAGATTATCCCCTTGTCGTCATGGTTCTGCTCGATCGCAGCGGCCAGCAGCCGTCCTACACCGATGCCGTAACAGCCCATGGTTATAGGCTTGCCGGCGCCGTCTTTATCAAGGTAAGATGCGCCCAGTCTCTCGCTTAAGAAAGTGCCCAGCTTGAAGACATGACCAACCTCGATGCCCTGCTGCGAGCTGAGTTTGCCGTCACACTTCGGGCACTGGTCGCCTTCCCTGGCAACTGCTATATCCGCCAGGGAATCGACCTTAAAGTCGCGTGGATAATTAACGTTTTTCAGGTGCGTATCAGGCTTATTTGCTCCTGCTACGAAATTGCCACCCAGCTTGATCGAGTCATCGGCCACTACCCTGTGGCCCTTCAGGTTGATGGCAGAGGCATAGCCCGCTACCAGTCCCGCCTCCCTCGTTTCAGCTTCGGTGGCCATGTGCAAATCGCCGCACTTCAAGAGGTTTTTCAATTTAATCTCATTCACATCCAGGTCGCCCCGGATGACCACAAATATGATTTCACCATCGGCTACGTAAAACACAGATTTCAATGTCTGTTCCGCCCCGATCCCCAGGAAGCTACCAACTTCCTGGATGGTCGTCAATCCCGGCGTGGAAACTTCCTCAACGGCCAGGGGTTTTGCCGCGGGAGCAGACGTTTTAACGCTGGTAGCCTTCTCGGCGTTGGCAGCATAGCCGCATTGCGTACAATAGATGATCTGGTCCTCCCCGCTCGGGGCGACCAGCATGAATTCATGCGAGGCCTTGCCGCCGATAGCGCCGCTGTCAGCCTCTACCATGACGGCCGGGAGGCCGCACCTGGCGTATATATTCTTATAGGCCTGGACCATCTTCCTATAGCTTTCGTCCAGGGCGTCTTCATCGATATCGAAGCTGTACAGGTCCTTCATAATGAACTCGCGCACCCGCAGCAGCCCTCCCCTCGGGCGCGGCTCGTCCCTGAATTTATTCTGGACCTGGTATAGCAGTTGAGGCAGGTCGCGATAGCTCTGCACGGAGCGCCTCACCAGGTCGGTGACGACCTCCTCGTGGGTGGGACCTATGGCGAGCTTATGCTCTTTACGGTCGGTGACAATGAAGAGGGTCTTATCGAAGGAAGCCAGTCTGCCCGATTTCTCCCAGAGTTCGATGGGCTGCAGCGAAGGCATCATCAGCTCCTGCCCGCCGGCGCCGTCCATTTCGCCCCGGATGATATCCTCAATCTTCTTCAGCACCCTCCATCCAAGGGGCAGATAGGAATATACTCCGGCGGCTACCTGCTGTATCATAGCGGCCCTTACCAGCAGCGTGTGGCTGACACAGTCGGCATCGGACGGGGCCTCCTTTAATGTTTTGCCCAATAGTCTGGAAAAACGCATGTTCTTATTCCCCTCAAATTAAACTAACAGCCCATTTTAGAATATTTCACGTTGAATAAAAAGGGCAGCCGTCGCCCGGCGAGTATAGCCAGGACTTAATAGAGAGCTACAGGCTGTCGATCTCGTCTGTAAGGGCCCGCAGATAATCTCTCTCGTTTACGCTTCGTATTACCCGGCCCTTCTTGAAGATAGCGCCCTTTCCTTTTCCGCAGGCAATACCAACGTCTGCCGCCTTGGCTTCCCCCGGTCCGTTGACCACGCAGCCCATGACAGCGATTTTAATGGGTTTATTAATGGATTGGAGGTAGTTGCTTACCTCCGTGGCCAGGCCCACTATATCGGACTCGCTGCGCCCGCAGGAAGGGCAACTTATAAGCACCGGCCCTCGCTGCCGCAGGTTGAGTGATTTCAGTATCTCGTAAGCGGCAAATACCTCTTCGCGCGGGTGCGCGCTGAGCGAAACCCTCACGGTATCGCCGATGCCTTCGTACAGGAGTATGCCGATCCCGGTTGCGCTCCTGATAATGCCGGTGCGGGGTAGGCCGGCTTCAGTGATGCCGAGGTGCAGCGGATAATCGGTCTTCCTGGCGATGCTGCGGTAGGCGTCTATAGCGGTGGGCACGTCGAAGGCCTTGAGCGCTATTTTAATCAGGTCGAAATCCATGCTCTCAAGCAGTTCCACCTGTTGCATGGCCGTATCAACCATATATACCGCAATTGATCTGCGGGGCTTTTTGCCGGGGGGAAGACTGCCGGAATTAACGCCTATGCGTATCGGTATCTCCCTTATTTTTGCTTCGGCCACGACCTTTTTGACCTGCTGCTTATCGCGAATATTACCGGGATTGATGCGAAGACCGTCGGCGCCGCTTGCCATAGCTGCCAGCGCCAGGCGGTAATCGAAATGGATATCGGCAATCAGGGGTATGGAGATGCCTCTTCGTATCTTTTTTATAGCTGCGGCGGCCTGCTGGTCAGGGACGGCTACACGGATTATTTCACAGCCGCATTCCTCGAGTTCCCTGATCTGGTTTATCGTGGAATGTACGTCCCGTGTATCCGTCTTGGACATAGATTGGACCGATACCGGGGCGCCGCCGCCGACGATCACGCTCCCCACTCGTATAGGTTTGGAGACGCGCGGCTTCTTCAAGGCAGCAGGCTTTCTCCACGGATGATGCGGGCGACATCGAAATAGCTGATCACCAGTATAAGCAATATCATGGCCAGGAATCCTATCATATGAACCAGACCTTCCTTTTGAGGCGAGATCTTTTTGCCTCTTCTGGCCCATTCAAGTAGAACGAAAACAAGCCTCCCGCCGTCCAGACCGGGGATAGGCAACAGATTGAATATTCCCAGGTTAATGCTGATAAGAGCGGCAAACTCCAGCAGCGGGCTGATGCCCGCCTTAATAACCTCTCCGGTCAATTGTGCAATAGCTATGGGGCCCGCCAATTGCGGCGCGGTGCTCCTGACAAACCAGCTTGTGACCTCGTTCTTGAAAAGCACAAGGATTTCCCAGCTATGAGTGACGCTGGTGGGCAGCGCCTGCTGGAAAGGCATGGACTCTACCACCGTGGTCATGTCGGATGAGGTCAGCACAACTCCGGTGGCACCCTGTCCCTGCGGGGGGACCCAGCGCGGTTTGACGGATATGACTTTCTGGCTCGCGTCAGGCTTCTCGATGACAATGGTCGTGTCGTTGCCCAGGTTCAGTTGAATCTGATAACTCAGGTCGCCCCGGTTCTTTATGCTGTGCCCGTTTACCTCCACTATCCTGTCGCCTGCCTCGATGCCCGCCGTTTGAGCCGGTGAACCGGCGGCGACCTCCTTAATCAGTACTTTCTCCATTGTCACGTCATGCGGGATCATAAAGCTCACGGTGAATAAGACAATCGGCAACAGAATATTCAGTAGTGACCCGGCACTGAGGACGAAAATCCTTGCGCCGATACTTTTGCTGGCCAGGCTGCCCGGTGTCGAAGGGTCCTCTTCCCCCAGCAGGCGTGTAAAACCGCCGAAAGGTATCCAGTTGATAGAGTAAATGGTCTCGCCGTACTTGAAGCCCCAGATCCTGGGCGGCAGGCCCAGGCCGAATTCCTCGACCTTGACCTTTGATATTTTAGCGGCGGCGAAATGACCTATCTCGTGAGTGAGGATGAGTACTATCAGCAGTACTAAAAAAACCACTATGGTTAATAACATTAAATATCCTTCCTTGCTTCTTTCAGGGCTGTGTTACATGCCCACCTGTCCGACCGGAGTATATCCTCGATTCCAGGATTTGAAACCGGCCTGTGCTTATCCAGGGTCTTCTCTATTATTGTAGCAATTTCCGTAAAAGCGATACTATTATTAAGAAAAAGGTTAACGGCTGTTTCGTCCGCGGCACACAACACCGCAGGATACGTGTCCCCGAGTTTTGCTGCCTCCAACGCAAGCTTAAGGCAGGGATAATCCGCATAATTGACCGGCTCAAACGTCAGGTTATGCATCCTGTTAAAATCCATCGGTTTGATTTCCGGATTACGCATTCTTTGAGGATAAAAAAGCGCGTATTGAATGGGCAGATGCATGTCGGGTATGCTCAGTTGTGCCTTGATAGAGCCGTCCTCGAACTCCACCATCGAGTGGATGATGCTCTGCCTGTGGATTATGACCTCGATATTTTCGAAGGGAAGGTTGAAGAGCCAGTGCGCTTCGATAACCTCCAAACCTTTATTGAGTAGTGTGGCGGAATCCACGGTTACCTTTTTGCCCATTTTCCAGGTGGGGTGGTTCAAGGCCTGCGCCGCCGTTACTTTATGCAGCTTTTCAATCGGCCAGCCTATGAATGGCCCACCGGAGGCTGTCAGGAGAAGCCTGGTCAACTTGGAATCTTCGCCCTGCAGACACTGCCAGACTGCACTGTGCTCGCTGTCTATGGGCAGGATAGTGCCCCGATGCTGTGCGGCAATTTGCTTTAGCAGGGCCCCCGCCATGACCAGGATCTCCTTGTTGGCGATAGCTACGGTCTTTCCTGCCTGAAGGGCAGCCATAGCCGGTGAAAGGCCGGCCTTGCCCGTGGTAGCAACCACGACCATATCTACATCCGGATGCGCGGCCATTTCTTCCATGGTCGTCGGTATTATGCCGGCGGGCAACGGTGAGGAGGCTGAGCAATGGACAAACTGTGGTTTGAATTCACGGACTTGCTGCAACAAAAGGTCATTGTTGTTTCCGCACGCCAGGCCCACCACCCGCAGTTTATCCTTATAAACGCGTACGATATCCAGGGTCTGCTGGCCGATAGACCCGGTTGATCCCAGAAGAACCAACTTTTTGAGTTTATTTTTCATTGAGGTACCTTGATGACAGGATAATGTTACAGCAAAACGATTTCACAGGCCATTGGCAGGCAGTGTAAAGATAATGCTTGCCCCGGCGACCTCTGTAGACGCGGTCTAACAGCGCCGGGGCAAGCATTATTAATGCGGTATCAATGATTACTGTGGCATTTCCAGTATGAGGAAGCCTGTCACAATTAGGGCTATGAAGATAAGCATGAAAACGAGATATATAACGGATAAGACAATGCCCCAGATCAGCATGGACCTTGCTTTCTTGGGGTCTTTATCCTTATTGACCGCCCAGGCGATGATGCCGCCTATCCAGCACCAACCGCCGAATAGCAGCGGGAGTATAACGAGGAGCCACCATGCGCCGCTGACCGGTTTTACGGTCGGCGCCGTATCTACAGCTACGGCTGCAGGCACGTCACTCTTATGTACGAATAATTTGTTGGCGCAGGCCGGGCAATACACTTTATCCTGTAATTCGGTCCTGCAGCCGATACAAACCATTTTCCCGCAACTCACACATGCGCCTACGGCATCTTTACCCGGGTGATAAGAACAATCAGCCATAAAAGCCCTCCTCCAGCTAAATGATCTCTAAGTCATTAATATTATAGACAACGAAAACACCCAATGCAATTAAAAATTATTGCATCCTCGTGTATAATAATGTCCTGTTGGAGGAGGAAGTATACACCGGGGAAAAATGACCTTTAACTGATTTTTCGTTTGTGCGGCGGATACTGCCGCAGCCATTTCATGAAGAATATGAGGGAGGACAAACAATGCCGAAGCAGAGAATTTTGAATTGCCCTTTGAAATTCAACAGCAAGACACTGGAAGCGGATGGTTTCGTAAAGAAGGAAACCTGTTTGTGCGATGAAGATGGTTGCGCATGGTGGAGGCCCAATACGAATATGTGTGCTGTTAACAACTTGATCGAGGTGATGAACAAACTCGAATTGACCGCCGGGCTGCAGCTAAAAACCCTTTTACCGGATTTCCAGTCCAGGACCACCGTAATTGATGTTGAAAGATAATAACGGAAACTTCCTTTAGATCTGATCGAGCTAGATCACATCCGCTGCCCCATAGGCAAAGATATTGTGATTTGAGTTATAATGTAGCGCGAAATTAAACAATCAAGGAGGTCTTATGGCTTACGATACACTGATACTGGAAAGGGAGGGTGCGGTCGGTAAAATCACTCTTAACAGGCCACCGGTAAACCCATTCAATTACGCGGCAATCGATAATCTGGGTAAAGCGATGTACGAACTGGAGAATGATAAATCTGTCCGCTCTATACTGATTACTGGTGGGGGCGAGAAGGCATTCTCCGCAGGATTTGATATCTCCAGCTTTGCCGATCCCATGAATATATGGCTTCCGAGATTGGGCCATACTATTTTTAACCAAATTGAGAGGGGATCCAAGCCGGTGGTCGCCGCCATCAATGGTTTTGCGCTGGGTGGTGGGTTCGAACTGGCCATGGCCTGCCATTTCAGGGTGATGGTTGATGCTGAGAAAGCGACACTGGGCCTACCGGAGATCAACCTCGGAATCATTCCGGGATGGGGTGGCACACAGAGGCTGCCCAGGCTGATCGGACGCACAAGGGCATTGGAGATCGCCCTCATGGGCAGGAGAATCAATGCCAAAGAGGCATTCGAATGGGGCCTGGTGAATAAAATTTCCAAGCCGGGTGAAACGCTGAAAGATGGCATGGAATTCGCCGTTGCCCTGAGCAAGCGGGCGCCTCTGGCACTCAAGGCCATTTTGAACTCGGTAGTGCTGGGCCTTGACACCAATATGGCTGCCGGTATCGAACTGGAGCTGACAGGATCAAAGGTGGTTGGGATGTCCAAAGACGCCATGGAAGGCATGACTGCTTTCATGGAGAAACGCGAAGCTAAATTCACGGGTGATTAAATAAATAACATACAGGAGATACAGATCAATGAAAGCTGCAGACATTAAGACGATTACAGTGGTAGGGTCCGGTGACATGGGACACGGCATCGCCGAAGTCGCCGCCATGGCCGGCTACAAAGTCAACATGTATGACATCAAGCAGGAATTTGTTGACAAGGGTCTGGGCAAGATCAAGGACAGTCTTACCAAGCAGGTTACAAAACAGAAGATGACGCAGGAAGCTATGGACAAGATCATGGGCCTGCTATCAGGCTTCACAGTACTCAAGGACGCGCTTAAAGACGCGGATTTCATGATCGAAGCCGCCCCGGAGATCATGGAACTAAAGCAGAAGATCTTCAAGGAGTGCGATGAGTTCGCTCCCAAGCATGCCATTCTGGCCACCAATACATCGAACATGAGCATCACCAAAATAGCCTCGGTCACCAATCGGCCCGACAAAGTCGTGGGGCTGCACTTCTTCAATCCCGTGGCCATGATGACCCTGGCAGAGGTGATCAGG
>CAYVBI010000100.1:0-7790 GCA_964448985.1 uncultured Dehalococcoidales bacterium | reverse complement strand
CCATCAATGATTTGCCGTAGGTGGCGCCGGTTGCTATCTGGATGCCGTCCATCAGGCAGGTCTGGGGATGCCCAATACCGAGCTCGGGTATGACGAAAAACCCGTGGTCTCTTTCATGCTCTGCCCCCAGTTCCTTCATGGCAAGCTTGCCCATGCGATAGCCCAGCGGCATGAAGGGACAGTGATGCCCGTGAAACTCCCATGCCCATTCAGGTACCATACTCATTATTGGTTCCTCCTTTTTGTATTTTGAATCGTCTGTGGCTATTCTTTCATAATGGTGCTTATAATTAGCTCTTTCGCTTTTTTTACTTCGTCATCGGAAATATATTCCATGACGCCTTTAATCTCCTTGCCGATGTCCTCGCTAAGCCCTTTCTTTTTCATGCCGATATCACGCGTAAGCATGATGCTGATCGGCTTGAATCCGGCCTGTTCGACTATCTTCCGGCTGCACTCAAAGGGACAACCATCTACCGTGATAACCTTTTTCGCTGCTCCGGTTTTACCCAGGACAGGCTTCACACTTGTTGGTAATCCGCCCAGGCACATGATAGCCGCCTTCTGCAGTCCCAGTTCCTTAACTGCCTCCAAGCAAGCCAGCCCGCTGGTTATGCCAGTATTTGACGCGCCGCCGAAACAGGAAAATATTGCATTTTCATGGGTGTTTATTCCTGCCTTCCATTGCTGTTCTTCTGCCATTTTAATGTATCTCCTTTTTCAGAATTCTCAGTTTATTCCCACCTTCTTACTTCCAAAGCTATCTCTTCAGGAGCCCGACAGC
Organism: uncultured Dehalococcoidales bacterium; assembly: GCA_964448985.1. GTDB lineage: Bacteria > Chloroflexota > Dehalococcoidia > GIF9 > UBA5629 > CAIMUM01. The sequence continues at coordinate 7,006 of CAYVBI010000100.1, read as the reverse complement.
CCCAGTGATGCGTTAGCTCTTTTCACTGGCTATCAAATAGTACCTGGGCTGGTATGGCTTTTACCCAATATTTATCAGTCAGATTCTCGCGCTTATACTTCACCTTTCTATATTCGTTTATCCGGATGCAGTAATATAGTAAAGCTAAATGTATTGTATGTCAAATTAACCCAAATAAATTAATCTATTTAGGCACTTTGACAGTGCGTATATGTGCCGCTACACTTCAAAGTAGGGAGATGGCATTGAATCCCGAGTATCATATAGTGGATTATTGAAACCTAAGGGAGGCACAGGGCAATATGGGACAGCCTGGCTCCAGGGACAAGCATCTGTACATATTGCTAGCCCTTTTTGCTGCCTGCACCACCGTCTACTATTTCGGCGATCTGGTTAGTTATTTCGGCTGGGAGGCCCTGCGCTGGAACATCTGGTACACCGTGCACGATCCTCATAGAATTCTCTTTCTGGTTCCTATTTTATATTGCACTTATTATTACGGCCTGGTAGGAGCCCTGATATCTAACGTCGTCGCGTTGTTGATATTCCTTCCGCACGCGCTATTTATTTCGCCCTTCCCCGATCCTGTACTGAGAATGATCATCTTCGTGGTTTCATCAACAGTTTTAAGCACACTAATGGCAATGTTCTTCACTCACAGGAACAAACAACGTAAATTACATGACCGCACGCAAACGGTTCAGGGAAACTATTTACAAACACCTTTAATGCTGCTGTTGATATTCGCCTTTTTATCAACGGGCATCCTCATCGCAGGATATGTCTTCTACAGCAGCTACGAGAAGAACTACCGGTCCCAGGTCGAATACCAGCTTTCAGCCATAGCTGATCTGAAAGCAGGAGAGCTGATTCAATGGCGTAAAGAGCGTATCGGGGATGCCAACCTGCTTTTCAGAAATCCCGCTTTCTCCAATCTGGTGCAGCGCTACCTGGAACACCCTGATGATACAGATGTCCAGGCACAGCTGCGGTCGTGGCTGTACCATTACTTGCAGATCGGCCAGTACGAGAAAATCATGCTGCTTGATACCAGCGGCGCCGGACGTATTATCATACCGGAGACTTCCGAGCCGATTCCGCAGCATATACTACAGGATGCCGACTTAGCGCTACGCTCAGGCAAGCTGACTGTCTCGGATCTTCATTTCCACGATGAATCTTCACAACCTCATATGATGATACTCGTCCCTGTCTTCAAAGAAAAAGATGACAACGTGCCGCTGGGGGTTGTAGCCCTGCTTATCGACCCCTACCGCTATCTCTACCCGCTGATCGGTCGCTGGCCTACGGTCAGTGCGACGGCAGAGACACTGATCGTGCGGCGGGACGGTGACGACGTTCTTTTTCTTAACGAGCTGAAGTATGAGAAGGATGCTGCGCTTAAATTACGTATACCGTTGGCGCAAACAGAGGTGCCGGCCGTTAAAGCGGTCCTGGGCGGTGAAGGCATTGTGGAAGGCAGGGACTATCGCGGTGAACATGTGATTGCAGATATCCGCTACATACCGGATTCCCCCTGGTTCATGATCGCGCGCATCGACACCTCGGAGGTGTACGAGCCCCTTACGCAGATTCTCTGGCTGGTCGTCGCCCTGGTCGGCGCTCTGTTGCTCGGCGCCGGCGCCGGTGTGGGCCTGGTCTGGCGGCTGCAAAATATACGGGTTTATCAAGAAAAGGCTGAGATAGCGGATGCGCTCAAGATAAGCGAGGAGAGGCACAGGCTGATCATCGATCACAGCCTTGACATGATTTACACACTGGATGCCGCGGGCAAATTTCTTTTCGTATCTCCCGCTTCGGAAAGGATTATGGGTTTCAAGCCCTCGGAAATGCAGGGCCGGACTTTCCGCTCTTTCGTCCACCCTGACGACGTCCCCATGGTCGAGCTCGCACTGAATTATTTTATCGAGACAGGGCAATTTACACCCGGACTGGAATATCGTACCAAACACGCCTCCGGCGATTGGCGCTGGCACACTACCAGCGGCAACAGAGTTTTAGACGATAACGGCTCTTTTCTCTATTTTGTGGGCATTGCGCATGACATCACCGATAGAAGAAACATCTCCGAATCCCTCAAGACATTGAGCCTGCGTTACGGCGCCATGCTGGCTGCAATACCCGATATTATTGCGGAAGTGGACGAGAACAAGGTATATACGTGGGCCAACCCGGCTGCTACCAACTTTTTCGGGGAGGACATGCTAGGTAAGGAGGCGGGCTACTACTTTGAGGGCGAACAGGACACTTATGCTGCGGTCGATTCCCTTTTCAGAGGCAATGAGACCGTGACCTACCTTGAAAGCTGGCAGAGGCGAAAGGACGGAGAGAAGAGACTGCTTGCCTGGTGGTGCCGGGTGCTCAAAGATGAAAACAACAATGTAAAAGGCGCCTTATCTTCAGCGAGAGACATCACGGACGACCGGCTGGCAGAAAGGAGAATCAGGGAAAGCGAGGCCTTATATCGTACACTTATCGAGACTTCACCTGATGCCATAGGGCTGATGAATATGCATGGAACGATCGTTATGCACAATAAACAGGCCCTGGAGGTTTTCGGCTTTGATCCGACGGAGGATTTGAAGGGCAAGAACGTCATGGACCTGGTGGCGCCGGAAAACTACGAAATAATAACGGAGAACCTGGAAAAGCTTCGTAAGGAGACCGTCGTCAGGAACAAGGAATTCACCAGCTATAAAAAAGACGGTAGTAAGTTTTATCTGGAGATCAGTTCTTCCATGTTGCTGGATGATAAAGGCGACCCTGGATCGATTCTAACAGTGTTCAAAGATATCACCGAGCGTAAAAAATTAGAGAACGCATTAAGCGACGAGGTACTCAGACGCCGTATACTCGTCGAACAGTCCAGAGACGGTATCGTCATACTCGATCAAAACGGCAAAGTATATGAGGCGAACAAACAATTTGCCGCCATGCTTGGATATTCGCCCGAGGAAATGCATAAACTCTATGTATTTGATTGGGAATTTCAATTCCCGCGGGAAAAAACGCTTGAAATGATCCGCATCGTGGATGAGGCAGGCGATCATTTTGAGACGATGCACCGCCGCAAGGACGGCACAACTTATGCTGTTGAAATAAGTACCAATGCAGCTGTTGTAGAAGGTCAGAAACTCATCTTCTGTGTGTGCCGTGACATCACCGAACGTAAGCTGGCCGAAGAAAAGCTGCTGAAAAGCTATCAATCTCTTAAAAAGACGCTGAACGATGCTATCAATGCCATGGTCAAAATCGTGGAGACCAGAGATCCCTATACTGCAGGCCACCAGCAGAATGTGGCAGCCCTGGCGACCGCCATAGCTATGGAAATGAAGCTGGATGACACCCGGATCGACCGGCTCAGGACGGCGGCTGTCATACATGACATCGGTAAAATGTATATCCCTTCCGACATACTCAGCAAGCCTGGAAAACTGTCGGATATAGAATATAGCCTGATTAAGACACATCCCCACTACGGTTATGAAATTGTCAAGGACATGGATTTCCACTGTTCTGTCGCGCAGGCTATTCTTCAGCATCATGAGAGGCTGGACGGATCAGGCTACCCCGGTGGGATCAAGGGGGATGAGATAATCCTGGAGGCGAAGATACTGGTGGTTGCAGACGTCGTTGAAGCCATGGCTGCAGACCGTCCCTACCGTCCTGCCCAGGGTTTGGAAAAAGCGCTTGAGGAGATATCGATGAACAGGGGTAAATTATACGATCCCGTTGTGGTAGATGCCTGCCTTGAGCTCTTCAAAAGTGGAAGGTTTGCATTTAAAACCGGTTGACACCCACTTGTTTCCCTATCCTGATATACATGCTTCGACCGCTCATAAAATTGATTTTGCTTGACAATAAATAATTACCTGTGATAGTTTACTACAATCTCCTCCGTACCTGTATGGAATCCGTCCGGCGATCCGAGAAATTTCGTTATGGGGTATCTGTCACATGAAAAGCGATAGCATTAAGAAAGGTATCGAGAGGGCCCCCCACAGGGCACTACTGAGAGCTGTGGGTGTCCACAGCGCAGACTTCAACAAACCGTTCATCGGCGTCGTCAACAGCTTCAACGAGATAGTTCCCGGGCATACGCATCTGAATTCCATCGCCAGCGCCGTTAAGACCGGCATCATTGGCGCAGGCGGAGTGCCGTTCGAATTCAACACTATCGGTGTCTGCGACGGCATCGCCATGAATCACCCCGGCATGAAATACAGCCTGCCCAGCCGGGAGCTGATCACAGACTCGGTGGAGATCATGGCCGAGGCCCACCAGTTCGATGCCCTGGTATTCATCCCCAATTGCGACAAGGTGGTCCCGGGCATGCTGATGGCAGCCGTCCGGCTGAATATACCATCCATATTTATCAGCGGCGGACCCATGCTGGCGGGAAAAATTCATAAGGACGGAACCTGCCGGACCGTCGACCTGATCTCCGTATTCACGGCCGTGGGCAGTGCAGCCCAGGGAGAGATCAGCAAGGCTGAGCTGGAGGAGATCGAGATAGCAGCCTGCCCCGGCTGCGGCAGCTGTTCCGGTATGTTCACAGCCAATACCATGAACTGCCTCACCGAGGCGCTGGGAATGGCATTGCCGGGCAACGGCACCATCCCCGCCGTCGACTCACGCAGGCTTCACCTGGCAAGGAAAGCCGGGCAACAGATAATGACAATCCTGAAAAACAACCTGCGTCCACGCGATATCGTAACCAGGGCATCCATCAGCAACGCCTTCGCTGTGGATATGGCGCTGGGCGGCAGCACCAACTCGGTGCTGCACTTCATGGCCATTGCTCATGAGGCGGGCATCAAGTTCGCTTTACCGCATATCAACGAATTGAGCAACAGGGTGCCTCACCTGTGTAAGATCAGCCCGGCCAGTGATGCGCATATGGAAGACCTCGACCTGGCGGGCGGAGTCCCCGCCATCATGCACGAGATAGCCCGGCTGTTGGACGGCGAATGCAAGACGGTGATGCTCAAACCTATCTCAAGTATCTACAGGGATGCCAGGGTAAAAAACCGGGATGTGATCAGGCCTTTCTCCAGGCCGTATTCGAAAACCGGCGGGCTTGCCATTCTTTTCGGCAACCTCGCCCCGGGCGGAGCCGTGGTTAAAAGCGGGGCTGTCGACCCCAGGATGATGATACATAAAGGCCCGGCCCGCGTTTTCGAAAACGAGGAGGACGCGACCAAAGGCATCATGGGCGGAAAAATCAGGGCAGGCGACGTGGTTGTCATCAGGTACGAGGGCCCTCGCGGAGGGCCGGGTATGCGCGAGATGCTCACACCCACCTCGTTAATAACGGGTATGGGGCTGGATAGCAAGGTTGCATTGATAACGGACGGGCGTTTTTCAGGAGGAACCAGGGGCGCCGCCATCGGGCACGTCGTACCCGAGGCTGCCGACCGCGGTCCCATTGCAGCCGTACGGAACGGTGATATAATCAGTATAGATATACCTGCCCGAAAGCTGGAGGTCGGCATCAGCGCATCTGAACTCAAGCGGCGCATCAGCGGCCTGCCCCCGTTCAAGACCAGCATCAAGAGCGGATACCTCAAACGATATATAGAGAATGTCGGACCTGCCAGCGAGGGAGCGGTATTTGAGGATTAGGAGTGCTCAGAGTAGATGATAAAGACCGGCGCAGAGATATTATGTGAGTGCCTGATCAAGGAGGGAGTCGAGGTCATCTTCGGTTTCCCCGGCGGCGTGCTGCTTCCCCTCTACGACACCATACCCAGGTACCCGCAACTGCGTCACATACTGGTCAGGCATGAACAGGGAGCGGCCCACGCGGCCGACGCCTATGCGCGCGTAACCGGCAAGCTTGGCGTTTGCCTGGCTACCTCAGGCCCGGGCGCAACTAACCTTGTTACCGGCATAGCCAACGCCTACCTCGATTCTGTCCCGCTGCTGGCCATCACAGGCCAGGTGCCGACCCATTTCATCGGCAAGGACGCCTTCCAGGAGATAGATATCACAGGCATCACTGTGCCCATTACCAAGTACAGCCACCTTGTGATGGATGTCGGCGACCTGGCCAGGGCCGTCCGCGAGGCCGCACATGTCGCCCAGGTGGGCAGGCCCGGACCGGTCCTGCTCGATATACCCAAGGATGTGTTCCAGAATCGCACGGAGTTCAGCTACCCTGAGAAGGTGGACCTGCCGGGCTTTAAACCCAAGCTGTTCGGACATCCCGCCCAGGTGAAAAAGGCGGCCGACCTGGTCAATTCTGCCGAACGCCCGGTGATCATCGCCGGCCACGGGATCAATATATCGAGGGCTTTCCCCGAGCTTAAGGAGCTGGCGGAAAACGCCCAGATACCGGTGGTCACGACATTCCTCGGCATAGGCTGCTTTCCCGAATCACACGTACTCAGCTACGGGTGGCTGGGCATGCACGGCATGGGCTACGCCAATAAGGCCGTACACAACGCCGACCTGCTGATCGCAGTGGGCATGAGGTTCGACGACCGCGCTACAGGCGGCGTCAGCACCTTCGCGCCCCACGCTCGAGTGGTGCATATCGATGTCGACGCCGCGGAGATCGGCAAAAACATAGCTGTAGATGTGCCGATTGTCGGTGACCTGAAAAATGTGCTGCAGGTGCTCAATAAACAGATAGACAGACGCGAACATATAGGCTGGCTGACACAGCTTGATGAGTGGCGGTCACAGCATCCGGCTATGGAGATACGCAACCACGAAGACATACTGCCGCAGTACATCATCAGGCAGATACACGAAGCCACCAAGGGAGATACTATTATAGTCACAGGCGTGGGGCAGGCCCAGATGTGGGCAGCGCAGTATTTCTACTACGACAAGCCCAACAGCTTCATATCGTCAGGCGGCCTGGGCACCATGGGATTCGAGCTGCCCGGCGCTATCGGGGCCAAGGTTGGATGCCCGCAGGAGACGGTCTGGTGCATCGCCGGCGACGGCGGCTTCCAGATGACGGTGCAGGAACTGG
>CAYVBI010000099.1:0-7901 GCA_964448985.1 uncultured Dehalococcoidales bacterium | reverse complement strand
TTTTAAACACTTTGGAAAGGAATAGTTTTCCACTATTTTTTCCACCTCCTCCAAGGATGAATAAAGTATAGCATTAACCAAATTTTATTAGCAAATTGTGCCGTTCGCACACCGTTGACCATCAGCCAACGGTTCAGCCGCCCTTCAGGTCGAACTCAGCCAGGCGGGTGTACACAGCGCCCTTCGGAGTGAGCCTGCTGCGCATCAGCGCCACCGACCGCACCTGGATGGAAGGGCCCGCTTCAAATACCGCATGCTGTGCCAGGCCGGTGAACTCGAGCCGCTCCTCCCGGCTGCATTCCTCCCGCAGCCTGGCCAGGGTGAGGTGGGCGGTGAAAGGGCGATTCTCGCTCTCGAATCCCAGCCCGGCCATGGCCCTGTCGATGCCCTGTTGCAGTTTGCCCAACTCATCGATATCCCCTTCCAATCCCAGCCAGAAAACGCGGGCGCGCTGCGGCCCGGGAAAGAAACCGGTATGCCCGGTGCTGAGCTGAAACGGCCTCTGCGACATCGCAACGGCTTCAGTTGCCCCCTTTATCGCTTCAAGGCGTCCCGGATCGACGTTTCCTAAAAATTTAAGGGTTAGATGGATGGAGCCGGGATCGACCCATTTCACGGACCGCAGGCGGGATGAGTTGAGCCCGGCCTGGAGATCCCTCAACCGTTTGACCAGTTCAGCGGGAAGCTCGATGGCTATGAACGACCTTACAGCTTCATCATTCATGAATTTCTATTTACGCTCAAGATTAAACAGCCGCTGCGCATTGCCTCCCAACACAGCATCCAGTTCGGCATTGCCGAATCCGGACTCCCTGATGTGGCCAATCACTCTCTGCTGGCTCATCAACGGCCAATCGCTGCCAAAAAGTATCTTTCCTATTCCGCTCACCGCAGCCACCGCTTTATACACTCCGGATTTATACAGGAAAGGCCCGGCCGCCGTGTCGTACCAGGCATTTGAAAGCGCCTCTCCGACCTCGGGCATCATCTCGTAAAAGGGCAGGCCCCCGCCGAGATGAGCCAGGATGACCTTCAGCCCCTTTGCCAGGGACATAAACCTGTAGACGATTTCCGGCGTATTGCCGCCCTTGCCGGGATAATTGTGCCCCACAGGCTCCGAGACATGCAGCGACAGCACCATGTCAAATCCGATCAAACTATTGATTATGGGACGCATCAACTTGTCGTCGCACAGATCGAATTCCTGGACATCCGGCCGCAGCTCGCCCACACCCCTTATTCCGCTATGGCTGCAGCGCTCCAGCTCCGCCAGCGCTTTTTCACCCTCGCGGGGCTGTATGGCGCAAAATCCGATCAGCCTGTCGGGATGCCTGACGATCGATTCCAATATGTAATCGTTGCTGCGAACGCACATCTCCTGGCTGGACCATCCGATATTGTGAGCGACCGATACATCTATCCCCTGCTCATCCATGCTGCGGATGAGCTCCTCTGCCGTGCACAGCCTGGCCTTCGGATTGTCGTAGAGAAGGCCGAAACAGCGGTCGGATGCGCAGTAGTGCCCGCGCTCCTCGATCACGGCAGGGCTGAAGATATGCGTGTGAGAGTCGATTATCACGTTAAGCATTATAGATTAGCCGGCCCTCGTTAACAATGCGGGGCGGCGAACGGAGAGGGCCGGCGCTGATAAAATGGACATAGCAATCTCGTGTGGCATATAATGAGTCAATTTCAAGCTGAACAGCCGGGGCATCCCGCATCATACAGGGGTCCCGGGGCGCATGCCGCTTCCTATGACCGATTATAGTATTGAAGATCTCCAGGGCATCGCCCGCAAGCTGCGGCGGCACGTTATTACCATGATCTCGACCGCGGGCAGCGGCCATCCCGGAGGATCGCTCTCGGCGGCCGACATCGTCACAGCCTTATATTTTCACACCATGCAGCACGATCCCACCAACCCCAAATGGGCCGACCGCGACCGTTTTATTCTGAGCAAGGGCCATGCCGCGCCCGTTCTTTATGCCGCGCTGGCCGAATGCGGATATTTCCCCCTCGAATGGCTGCCGACCCTCAGGAAGACCGGCACCTGCCTGCAGGGGCATACCGACAGCAGGCTCACCCCGGGAGTTGATATGTCGGCCGGATCGCTGGGCCAGGGGCTGTCCGTGGGCATAGGCATGGCGTTGGCCGCAAGGCTTGATAAAAAAGATTACCGCACCTACGTTTTACTGGGCGACGGCGAATGCCAGGAGGGACAGGTCTGGGAGGCGGCCATGTTCGCCCCCAACTACAAGCTGGACAACCTCACGGCCATCGTCGACTACAACGGCCTCCAGTTGGACGGCTTCACGAAGCAGATCATGGACCTTGAGCCGTTCGTAGATAAGTGGCGCTCCTTCAAGTGGGAGGTGCTGCAGGTCGACGGCCACGATATGAAGCAGGTGATTGAAGCGTTGCAAAAGGCCCGTCAGGTAAAGGACAAGCCCGTAGTTATCGTGGCGCGTACCGTCAAGGGCAAGGGTGTCAGCTTCATGGAAAACAACGTGGACTACCACGGCAAGGCGCCGGGCAAGTCCGAAATCGAGACTGCACTGCGGGAGCTGGCATGAGCGACTATTCCGAGCTTACGACTCGCGAGGCCTTCGGCAAGGTGCTGGTTGAGTTGGGGGGTACGGACACGCGCAACATCGTGCTGGATGCCGACCTGTCGCGTTCCACCATGACCAAATACTTCGCCCAGGCCTTCCCCGAGCGCTTCATACAGTGCGGCCTGGCCGAACAGAATATGATAAGCATAGCCGCGGGACTGGCCACCTGCGGCAAGATACCCTTCGCCAGCACATTCGCCGTTTTCGCCTCAAGCAGGTGCTTCGACCAGGTGCGCATGTGCGTGGCCCAACCACGGACAAATGTGAAAGTGGTATCCACGCATGGCGGCATCACGGTGGGCGAGGACGGCTCCTCGCATCAGGCTATTGAAGATATCTCGCTTTACTGCTCGCTGCCCAACTTCAATGTCGTTGTACCGGCGGACTCCATAGAGACCGTCGAGGCCATCCGGGCGGCAGCCTCCACCGAAGGCCCGTTCTACGTGAGGCTGGGCCGGGCCAAGACCCCCGTGGTATACACTTCCGGCTGCAGCTTCAGGCTGGGCAAAGCCGACATCCTGCGCGAGGGAAATGACGCGGCCATTCTCGCCATCGGCATCATGGTATATAAAGCGCTGGAGGCAGCAGACTCACTGGAGAAATCCGGCATTAAGTGCCGTGTGATCAATATGTCCAGCATCAAGCCGGTGGACAGGCAGGCCATAGCAGCCGCATCGGCCGAGACGGGTGCGATCGTAACCGCCGAAGAGCATTTGCTGCACGGGGGACTGGGCAGCATTGTAGCGCAGGTATTGGCCTCCGGCCAGCCGGCGCCGCTTGCGTCCCTGGGTATAAAAGATACATACTGTAAGTCGGGCAAGCCTGAGGATCTGCTCGAGGCCAACGGGCTGACAACGGGCGATATCGTGGACGCCGTTAAAAGCGTATTGGCCCGCAAGAGGTAGTGGCGATATAATAGTCGTACCGGGTGATACTGATCAGCCGGTGATAAATAGTATGGAAAACGATCTTCGCACGGCATTTTTAAACAAGGAGAGGGCTGAGCTTTTTCTCAGCAACCTGGAGAAACTGCGCAACGATAAGTCCATCAACGACCTCTCCTATACAGCGCTCAAGACCGAGTACTCAGTAAATCTGCAGCACGCGCAGATAAAGATCGACCAGGTCAAGCAGGAATTTAAAAAGAGGCTGGCGCTGCGGTCGCGCCAACTCGGCGTATTCAAGCAGGAGATGGCCAATCTCGACGCCCGCTTCAAGGTCGGGCAGATGCCGGCCGAGGACTATCTCAAGCAGATAAAGAACCCGCAGAAAAAGGCGTCCGAACTCGAAGAGCAAATCGCTCATCTCACTTCTCTGACCGAGGCCAAAACCTCCGCCGAGATATCGGTGCCGGAATCGACCGGCCTGGCTTCACTGTTTTCATCGCGCCTGCGCCAGGGCAACCGGCAGCCGTCATTAATGCCGTCCGATCTCTCATGGACACCTCCACCTGCCGAGCCCGAGCCGCTCAAGGAAATACCCCCGATTGAAGTACCTGACACCACCAGCATTTCGAGCCTCCACATACTGCCTGACAGGGCCTATCCCGGAAGCTCGATCGGTATAATAGCCACGGTTACCAATTCAGGCCACGAGAAAGTGCAGCACAGGGCGGAGTTCAAGATCAACGGCAGGATCGAGGCCGTCGATGAAGTCAGTATCGAGCCGGGCCAAAGCCGGGAGGTCACATTTATGACTGTGGGAGGGACTCCCGGAGATTACAATATATCCGTCGACAAAGCCACCGGCGTGCTGAAGATAATGCCCCCGGCCTGACCGCCGCTCACTCGATATGAAAACTCGCATACTGGCCCTGCTCATCGCTTTCGCTGTGCTCGGCAGTCTGATTGCCATAGCGCTGTACAGCAACCTGGCCATCTATATATCCATCATAGCCATCGGCCTGGCACTGGCCCTGCAGAAGTACGTGGCCAGCTACTTCGGCTACTTCATCATCGTCTTCTCCAACATGCTGCATGAGGGAGACCGCATCAGGATCGACAGCTACAAAGGTGATGTCAGGCACATCGGGTTGTTCTTCCTGACGCTGGATGAAGTGGGCGAGGATGAGAAGCTGGGTGGAGAGCTCACAGGCAAGATATTGAACATACCCAACCTGATCGTGCTGGATAAGCCGGTGCTCAATTTCTCCAAGAGTTACGTGAAGAAAGGCCAGACGTTACAGTGCGACTACATCTTCGACGAGATCAGAATCCCTATATCCTCCGATAGCGATATCGCCCGGGCGGCCATATTGCTGGAGGAGATCATAGACGAGGAGGACGGTGCGTATCTGGATCTCTCCAGGGAGGTCTTCCGAGAGAACTACCCGGCATTCCTGCACGAGGCGGAGATCAACAGGCGGGTTCTAATACACGTGGATGAGCAGAGAATCTGGCTGAAGGGAAAGTTCGTGGTGCCCTATAAACTAAGGAACCAGTTGCGTACCAAGATGTATCTCCATTTCCTGAAGCACGTTGGGCAGGAATCTAATATCAAGCTGGCCGGAACTACATTTTCCTAAAGAAAAGGGGGGGAAGTGCATGCGCAAAATGACAAGGAACTTTACACTGCTTTTAGCAGCGGTACTACTGATGGCGCTTTCCGTTTCCCCTCTTGTCGCTCCCCAAGCAGTTTCTGCAGAGGAGAGTTGCAACTGGAATTTAGTGAGCGGAATTTGCAGCAACTGGCTGATGGATGTATGGGGAACAGGCAGTAACGACGTCTTTTCGGTGGGATGGGGCGGCACTATTCTTCATTATAACGGCTCTCGCTGGACGATGATTGATACAAGCCGTATCACGGATCAAAGCCTCTGGGGTGTCTGGGGCAGCGCCCACGATGACGTTTATGCGGTGGGGTTCAATGGCACTATTATCCATTACAACGGCAGCCATTGGAGCAATGTCAATATTAGCGCGGTTACACATCATGACCTGCTGCATATCTGGGGAAGCTCGGCCAACAGTATCTTTGTAGTCGGGAAGCATGGCACTATACTGAACTATAACGGTGTCGCATGGACGTCAATGACAAGCGGCGCCACTAAAAACCTGAACGGTGTCTGGGGAACGTCCGGCAGCAACGTTTACGCGGTTGGAGATAACGGTACTGTTCTCCAGTATGACGGCACGAATTGGAGCACGGTGGACATCAGCCTGATCAGCACCGCCGGTCTATCCGCGGTGTGGGGAAGTGCGGCAAACGATGTCTTTGCTGTTGGACAAGATGGTACCATTCTGCATTACGATGGTACCAACTGGAGCGCCATGAACAGTGGAACGACAGTTGCCCTGTACGGCGTCTGGGGCACCTCAGATGACGATGTCTACGTGCAGGGGTTGACAGGCGAGATATTCCATTACACTTGTGCAACCGACTGGCAGCAAATACATGATTCGGACAATCAATCCTACGCTGTCTGGGGAAGTTCCGCCACCGATATCTTCTTTGTCGGCGGGCAGGGCTGGATACTGCATTACAACGGCGCGCAATGGGCCCAGATGTATATCGGCGTTACCATGACCAAGCTTTTCGGCGTCTGGGGAAGCAGCCCCGGTAACGTTTATGCTGTCGGGGCGGGGGCCGTCCTCTTTCATTATGACGGCAGCGAGTGGAACCCAGTCGATATCGGCCATCTCACCTCCGTCGACCTCTTTCATGTCTGGGGCAGTTCCGCCAGCGATATATTCGTAGTCGGCAATAGTGGGACCATACTCCATTATGACGGCTCACAATGGAGCAAAATGGATGTGAGCCATCTGACGACCCATCCGCTGATAGGTATATGGGGCACATCGGCAGGCAATGTTTTCGCCGTGGGATACGCGGGAACAATCCTGCACTATGACGGCAGTGTCTGGTCCGCCATGTCCAGCCACACAGACAGGGACCTGATAGACGTATGGGGTAGCTCAGCCAACAACATCCTGGCCAGCGGTGGCCACGGCACAATCCTGCGCTACGACGGCACAATCTGGGCGCCTATGCATAGCGGGACCGAGGCAATGCTCGAGCGTATCTGGGGGTCCACGGGGCAAAACATTTATATGCCGGGAGATGATGACCTGTTCCATTACAACGGCAGCGCATGGCGCAAAATCATGAGTTCGACGGACTCCCTGTACGGCGTGTGGGGGAGTTCATCTAACGATGTCTATGTTGCCGGTGACTGGGGCATCGTCCATCACTATAACGGCATCAACTGGTCCGAAATCAGTTGTACTTCCACACTCACCGCGGATACGTTATTTGATATCTGGGGCAGTTCAGCGGCAGACATCTATATCGTAGGTGATGAAGGTGCCATCCTTCACTATGTCGGTACACCGGCAGCGCCCGAGGTCAGCACAGGTGAAGCCACCGGTATCACTACAACAGGAGCAACATTAAACGGCACACTGATATTACCGGGCTCATGCGAACTGGTAAATGTATCCTTCCAGTACGGGACGATGAGCGGTGTTTATACTGCAGAGACCGCATCGCAAGGGATGTCAGCACCGGGTCCATTCCTTACGGAGATCAATATCGGCTCTAATTTTGCCGGCCAGACCATTTACTTCCGTGCCAGAGGTGTTTGCGCCTCGGGAGTAGCGTATGGTACTGAGAATAGTTTCGTCGTCAATGTGCCATCTTTCATCAGCCCGCAGCCTCAATCCAGCGGGTCAAGTATTTCGCCCCCGCAGCAGCCGGCGCCTGTGGCGCTTTCCAACGTAGTAGTGCAAAGTGCCTCGTTGTCTGCTGCAAAGGTCGCGCCCGGGACACCGGTTACTGTCACGGCCAACGTCGCAAATAAGGGAACGGTCAACGGCACCGCCAATATCAGGCTCCTGGTCAACGGCCAGGAGGAGACCAGCAAGGGCATCACGGTCAATAGCGGCTCGAATACCCCTGTCACCTTCACTATCAGCCGCAGTCAGCCCGGTAATTACACGGTTTACGTAAGTGGAGTGTCCGCGGGCAGTTTCACTGTGGGCGAGACGGCCGATTCCAATATTATCCTCTATATCAGCGTTGCCCTGATCTTCATATCCCTGATGGCGGGTACGGCAATCATGCTGAAGAGAAAACAGCCGGGGCATTAAATCTTCAGAAAGTTAATTGTCCCAGGCGAATTGTAAAAGTGCTCATATTGCTTAATGCATACGTAAACACTATGACCGGGAAACAGGGATGGGAAGAGCTGTTGCGCTGATGAGTTTGTAAGAATTATTAACAGATTTTAACTGGAAAAAGGGGGAAAGTGCCGAGGGAGGGACTTGAACCCACACTCCCGTGAGGGAAGCG
>CAYVBI010000098.1:4728-7934 GCA_964448985.1 uncultured Dehalococcoidales bacterium | reverse complement strand
CCCAGAAGGACCGCCTCAAGGAAACCACGGGCCGCCTGCGCGACATGGAAGACGCAGCCAAGGGCCTGCCCAGTTTGATATAGTAATCACATCGACCTTAATAAAGAGGGGGCGGGTTTGAAAACCCGCCCCCTCTTTATTAGAAAATCCGTCGCCTTTTCCCCATATACATTATTCCCAGCGCAAAGGCAGTTAACATCAGTGCAATACTGAAATATAGGATAACGTCGGAGCCGGCGGCCGCATCTATGACAAAACTGCCGGCGTTGACACCGCCCACATGGACCGCATACACTCCCGGCTCATTCCTGACGACAGTGAATTGGAGGGGCACGGTTTTGCCGCTCTCCACCATGACTGACCGGCTCGCCTCCTCACTGCCGTTAACATACAGCTTCACCGCCATGGAGCCGTTCACGGCGCCTTTATTCGCCAGCGTGGCGTTGACGGTGACCGGCGAGCCGGGCAGAGCCCTGGCCGCCGAAAGAGACGCTGCCTGTACATACACACCGGGCAAAGACACCGGCTGAGCCTGCGACACGGAGGGTATAGTACCTGAAGAGCCAGCATTATCGACATATACACGAGGCAGGGTAAAACTCTTCTCCAACCCGAAGGCCGTCACCTGATCTGTCACCTTCGCCCTGTAGTAATAGGTCTTGCCGTGTCTCAATCCTGTTATCATTGAGCTGAAATCCCCGATACCGGTCACAGGCAGCGGCGGAGTGGCATTGCTGTAAGCTCCCGGCTCGCTCCCCCATTCAAATGATACGTAAACCGTATTATCCAGACCCAATGACGTGAGCCTGCCCCTCAGTATGGCCGAATTTGAAGAGGAAATAGTGGCATCATCGGTTATTACACCCACAGGGATAAATGGCATGGCCCGGGCCATGGCCCTTGCCATGGAATACCACTGCAGCGAATCCCTGGTGACCTCCGACCACGCCGAGTAGTAATACGTCGTCAGGTTGGTCAGCCCGCTATCCACTTTAAAGTTATCTGTACCGTAGTAAACCTGGACGCCGTCGGTGCGGAACACCGGATATCCCGTGGTGGACCTGCGTATGAGCGTCCTGATCGCGCCCTGCCCTTTGGTCCAACTGAGGCTCACCTGTCCGTCGCCCGCCGCAGCGGTGAAATTGGTCGGGGCGAAGGGCAGAGTCAGGAACGTGATGACCCCACCATAGCTCCAGCCGGCTTCATTAAGCGCCTTGGCCCGGTAATAACAGAGAGAGCCCGGGGCAAGTCCGGTAATAGTATGGTTATAAGTCCCTGTGCCGAAGGTTCCACTTTCCGTCCAGGAATTGGCAAAGGGCGGGTGTTCATCATCAGTATCCCACTCGAAACCCCTCTGCGTAACAACTGCGCCTCCGGTACTCCATATCTCTCCCTCAAGTGTCGCGCCGGTTTCTTGAATGATCGAGGCGAAATGAGTGATGACGGTGGGTGGCGAAGCACCGTCGGCGCCGGCAGGCTCAGCCTGATAGCAGGGCAGCACGGCCGCGGCCGGAATCAAGGCTATTAATATCAGCGCCTGTCTGATTAAGCGTAACCTCATAACCATTCCCCTTTCACATCAGGTGTAAACGATCCCCGTCATAACCATCCATCCCATATCGCGTGAGCGCCGCCATAAAATATACCACAATGTAAGAGATATGCACATCCGACAGGCATACATAGCCCTGATTTGATATTTATGCGATCATTATCAGACCGGTATCGTTCCGGTAGCCTTGCGGGGCATAAGGCGTGATGCCGCCTCCACGCAGAGCGCCAGGCTCATCAGATAATCATCGTGCCCGACGGAGGGATCGACGAAGAAATTGATGGTGCGGTTGGGACGGCTGACGCTGCGGGCGCGCTCAAGCTCGAACATCAGCTCCAGCCAATCCTGCGAGCCGTCACCCCGGTATAGCCTGAGCCTGCCTGAATTGACTGCCGCCAGCAGGCTGAAGCCCAGGGCCGACTTGGAGGACTGCGTGAATTTGAAAGGCACAATACAAGCGCCCAGCGCGTTGCGCAAAAACGACGTCACACCCTCGCCGACTCCCGTGGCATCCGCAACCACGCTGCTGCAGCGCCAGGTATGCTTAAGTATGTGCGCCAACTCACGATACAGCTCCGGGTGCTTCCTGCCGATCCAGCTGTAATGTTCGACCACCTCGATACGGGGTCCTTCCATCGCAGAATCGTCCGCCGATGTACTCACCTCAGCAATCGTCAGCACCGCGGCGTCCCGGCTGCGCAGCGTCATCCCGGGCTCATCGGCCACCTCGGCCTCACCCGCCAGGTCGAGGCCAGCCACGTATATCTTTACATCCGATTCCCTGCGCGCCTTCCGGTCATGTGTGCCCTGCAACAGTGCTATTTGGGTACGTGACAGGAACCCTCCCGTATTGCGAACGGGCAGCAGCGCATACTGGCTCAGGAAAAGCGGGTGGTCGGCGCCCAAACGGGCACGCTCGGCCTCCACGAAGGCCAGGTAGCCGGGATTATATCTGGCCACCTCCTGCCAGTCGAAGCGGAAATGGCGCTTCAGTCCGTCGCCTTTCTCCAGCTCGAGATTCAGCAGTTTGACCTCTTCCAGCAGGGTGGAATCGTCCCAGGGCGTGCCGTAATGAACGGTGGTGGCATTGGTTGAGGAAGCCATGGGACGGAAATCACGGGTGTATTTGTCCTTGCCCACGTCCTGCGACTCGTCGATCTCAAGAAGGATATCGGCCGTGTGCCCGACCACCGATGATGTCTCTTCGGCGGAGAGGAAGACCTGGCACGCCGCTCCCAGGCGTATGATGTAGCCCATCTCGGCCTCCCATAATCCCCGGAAGCCGAAATCATCCAGCCGCTGCTTGAGGCGCATCATGGATATAACGGTCTGCGGTTTGAAGGTGGGCGAGCATTTGACGGCGCTGCCCCCGCGCAGCATGAACATGGTCAGCAGCAGCACCCCGATGTGCGCGGATAGCTCGTTTTTCCCGCCCTGTCGGGCGATCTCCACGGAGAAGGTCAGGCCCCGCCGGTCTTCAATGCTCTCCAGCACGGCGCGGGCTATCTCGAGCTGATAGGGACGTAATTCCATCGCTTCTTAATTACGTCTATGACAAGGAGACAAATGCTCGCAATTAAATATATCTACTGGATAAGCGCCTTGACTCCCAGGGGGATGGCCAGCTCGGTGAGCACCTTCGTGATGGCCTCCC
>CAYVBI010000098.1:0-4628 GCA_964448985.1 uncultured Dehalococcoidales bacterium | reverse complement strand
GCCTTGACTCCCAGGGGGATGGCCAGCTCGGTGAGCACCTTCGTGATGGCCTCCCTGAGACTCTTTTTCTGCTCTCTGGAGATGGAGTAGCTGATCTTCACCATGCCGGCGATGGCGTTGGCCGTACGCAGGTGAAGCTCGATTTTATCCGGGCAGTCCCTTATTAGATCGCGCAGCTTGAGCCTGAGCAATGCTATCTCCTGGTCCAGCCCCTCTACACCACCGGCCTCCTCCAGCATCAGGCTGCGGGTTTCACCCAGGGCGGGGCCGTAGAAGTCCCGCTTTGCGTCCCTTTTTGCCTGTTTTTTCGCCATTTTTAATCTTTACAACCAGCAACCCGTAAACGATAGCATAGGCCGCCGCGTCATACCTTTCCAGTGCAAGGGCATACTTCAAGAGCTCAACCATATCGAACTATATTAGTACACCGCCTTTCGGCCTTCAATATATTACTGTCGCCCCGGGCTGACTATTTAATGCGCTGCGCCGTTCACTGACTGATCCTGGGATCTATCCACAGGGCGTAGTTCTTGCCCGGCTCCGCTCCAGCCTCCACGCGCAGTATGGGCATGACTTTCTTGCCGCCATAGGCTGTAAGATCGATATCCATATCATGTAGCCTGCCGTCGTAAGATGCATTGACCGCCGGCCACCAGACCGTCCCCCCTTTCTCATCCTGTATGCCGAAGAGGAAGGCCACGCCGCCGCCCCCAGCTTCCCGGGAAAGCCCTACTCTGGCAGTGAAGCGCGCGTTGTAAGGCAGTTCCAGCGGCAGCATATAGCCTCCCGCCTGCCACTGCTCCTGCCAATCGCCGAAGATCCCTTCGATCCAGCCGTATCCGGCGCCGGGCGGTACCATCCGGATCACATTGCGGTAGGTCTGATTGTCAGCAGCCACGGCTTCGGGCAATTTAACGGCAAGGCCGACAGCCCCATCGCCATCGGAGTATTTGATCCAACCTGCGGTGCCCCTCCAGTTGGCCCGTGAAGCATACTGCCCGAAATCGTAGTTAAATTTGAACCCGAAGGACGGTATATAGCAATTGTTGTCCCTGCTGGCCTCTCCCACCTTATTATCGCCGTTTGCACATATTCTGATCTTGAATCCCTCCCAGTCGTAATTGGTAAAAGGAAGGGTCTTTTCCTCACCGGCCCTGAGTCCGCTCACCCAGCTCGTATCCCGAAGCATGTTGCTCTGGTCATAGACGTAGGTCTCGCTGGGGCCGGCATCTGCCGCGCCGATGTTCTTGATCTTATAGTAGAGCAACCCGCTTATGTGTGTCACGCCCGTGATGACCAGGTCGGGCAGGAACTTACTCCTCTCCACCACCTCAACCGTCACCCAGGCGTTCGATACTCCCCGCTGCCCGGATGCGGTAAGGGTATACCTGGTGGTTTTCTGCGGCGATACATCGACTGAGCCGGAGGGCTGAACCCTGCCAGGCCCGTTATCAATGGTAACGACAGCGGCGTCAGACACGCTCCAGCGCAGGGTTACGTTCTCACCCGGCATGATGACATCAGCCCCGGCTGAGAAATCATTGATCACCGGCCAGAACCTCACGGCTGCGGCAGCTATGGCGACTGTGGTATTCTCCGCAGCCGGTTCCTCTGCAGGCTGAGATGCCGGCAGACAACCTGCCAGGATCAAAGCCACAGACACAATAGATCCAAAGCGCAGCCTGATCATCTCATTTTAAGTATAACAAAGAGGGAAGCGCATCACATGGCGGTCCCGAACAAGACCGGATGATGCTGATGTATGTATTGAAAGCGGCCTGTTTTTGGAGTATGCTAATTTCGATAAGCGAACGATTCATGATTAATGTGGCAGGAGGAAGGTAAATGGTTGAAACTCTGAAGGAGAGATTCGACGCCATAGTGGTGGGGACGGGCCCGGGAGGGGCCACAGTGGCCAGAGAGCTGACCAACGCCGGCAAGAAGGTGCTGATGCTGGACTGGGGTTCCAATGCTCCTGTGCAGGGCAGCAACGCCCAGGCTCTCGGTTACATCGGTATGCCCTATAAAAGCCTGTATTTCATCGACGGTTTCCTGGGATTGGTACGTGCCATCACGGTGGGCGGCAGCTCCATCGTCTACTATGCCACCGCCTGGGAGCCGCCCTTCGACTACTGGGATAAATACGGCATAAACCTGCGCAACGAGGCTGCCGAGATCAGGAAAGAGGTTCCCATCAATCCTCTTAAGGACGAATTGATCGGCCCCTCGGCCAGGATGATCGCCCAGAGCGCACGAGACCTGGGCTATAACTGGCAGAAGCTCAACAAGTTTGTATACCTCGACAAATGCCGCGCCAAGTGCGACAAGTGCGACCTGGGCTGCCCTTACGGCGCCAAGTGGAACTCGCGCATGTTCGTCCAGGACGCCGCCGCAAAGGGTGCGCAGTTGCTGGACCTGGCGCATGTAACCAGGGTCATCGTTGAAAATAAAAAGGCCACGGGCGTGGAGTTCTCACGCAAGGGCAAAAAGTACATCGCCAACGCCGATAGAGTGATCGTGGCAGCGGGCGGGATCGGCTCCCCCATCATTCTGGAGAACAGCGGCATACCTCAGGCCGGCGCCAATTTCTTCTACGATCCACTGATTGCGGTGTTCGGGACCGTAAAAGGGCTGGATGACGGCAAGGAGTTCCCCATGGCCATGGGGCAGCACATGGTAGAAGACGATTACCTGATGACCGACATGACTTTGCCCTGGCTGATCTACGACGTGTTCACCGCCGAGGTCTTCCGCTTCGACCGACTATCTAATAAACATCAGCTCACCATCATGATCAAAGCGCGCGACAGCCTGGGCGGCAAGATCAGCAAATCCGGGTCCATTAAAAAACCGTTCACCCAGATAGAGCGCGGCAAGCTGATGAGCGGCTTTGAGCGCGCCAAGAAGATATTGAAGAACGCCGGCGCCAAAGATATCTTCAAAACATGGTGGATCGCCTCGCATCCGGGCGGGACCTGCAAGATCAATGACATCGTTGACACCAACCTCAAGACGGAGATCGATAACCTGTATGTCTGCGACTGCTCGGTGATACCGTCCGAGTGGGGCCGGCCGCCGGTCTACTCGATCCTGTGCCTGGGCAAGCGGCTGGGAAGGCACCTCCTCGCCGGCAGGGTGGAGTCCAAAGCAACAGCGGCGGCGCCTGCCGGAAATTAACGCATTTAAGCGAATCCCGGGCGCACCTGAAGGTACGCCCATACTATAGGCGGGTTTTCAAATCCGCCCGGCGGCAAATATTTGTAAGGATCGGAGAATGACGATACCGCTATTTGAGTCCTACCCGGCTCTGGAGAAACCTCTGCCCTGGATGCTCCTGGGCAAATGGCCCACGCCAGTGCAGAAGCTCAATAACCTGGGCAAAGCCATTGGCCACGAAAACCTCTGGATAAAAAGGGATGACCTGTCCTCGGACGTCTACGGCGGCAACAAGGTACGCAAACTGGAATTCGCTATCGCCGACGCCTTGCGCAAGAAGAAAAAATACATGATCACGGTGGGCGGCATCGGCACCAACCACGGCCTGGCTACCACCATTCACTGCGGCCGCGCCGGCATCAGAACGGTGCTGTTGCTCATCCCCCAGCCGATCACCGACAAGGTGCAGGAGAACCTGCTGCTGGATCAGCATTTCGGCGCCGAGATAAACGTCGGCCGCAGCACCATCGAAGCCTACCTGCGGGCATCCTGGGCGATGCTGACCCACCCCAACTTCTACCTGCTCTGGGCCGGAGGCACATCACCCCTCAGCACCCTTGGATATGTAAACGCTGCTTTAGAACTGAAACAGCAGATCGACGCAGGCCTGTTGCCCGAGCCCAAATACATCTTCGGCGCTACCGGCTCCATGGGCACTACGGCCGGGTTGATCGTCGGATGCAGACTGGCCGGACTGAAAAGTCGTATCGTGGGAGTCAAAGTGTCCATGGACACCTATGCCAACGTCAGAGATATAGTATCACTGGCAAATAAAACGGCCCGGTTGATGCGAAAGCACGATCCTTCGGTGCCGGATATGAGGTTCACCGACTCCGATTTCGATCTGGAACCGGGCTTCTTCGGGGGCGAGTACGGCAGGGTAACTCCGGAAGGCAGGGCCGCCGTTGACCTGATAAAGAAAACCGAGGGCATCGGGCTGGAAACCACCTACACGGGCAAAGCTCTGGCGGCCATGCTGGACTTCATTAAAAAAGGCAGATCGTCAGATGGCGCTCCGCTGCTATTCTGGAACACCTATAACAGCGTGGACTACAGCGAAACCATTAAAAAGTGCGGCGGCTTCAAGACGCTCCCGAAATGCGCGCAGTGGGCCTGCAAAGAGAACCTTATACCGTATTTGAAATAGGCAGGTTGCGGGCGGATTTAAAAACCAGCCCGTCAAATAAGATGGGAGGATGGCCATGCAGATAAAAGAGGGTTCACCCGGTTCCGGTCTCAAGAAATCGCTGGGATTAATGGATACAGTCTCCATCGAGGTGGGCGCCATTATCGGGGCGGGCATCTTCGCCCTGACAGGTCTGGCGGTGGCCAAATGCGGTCCCGGCGTGCCCATCGCTTTCGTTATCGCGGCGCTGCCCATGGTGCTGGCGTTGCTGCCCATCGGCATGCTG
>CAYVBI010000097.1:0-8002 GCA_964448985.1 uncultured Dehalococcoidales bacterium | reverse complement strand
GCGAACGTGTCGTGTTTATGGTTACCGGCAAGATGGAGGAGTTGAACGTATCCACATATTAGCGGACCGAATCGCACCTACCTGTAGGGGCGCACAAACGGCGGACTTGAAGTACGCCCCTCCAATGGACGTAAAATGAGGGGATGGCAATAATCGACCGCTTCAACCTGGGCCGTGCGCCTGCCCTGTTCGCCGCTCAGCCACAAGCCTTTGCCTCCATATCCATCGCCGCTTTATCCGCGTAAACGCTACTGTAGACCTCCAGCGATTTCTTACCCTCCTCCAGAGTGCAGGTTACCCCACTTCCATGCAGAATGGCGTTCAGGAACTCCCGGCTTTGCAGCTCGAACATCGTGTTGCGACTGGTGGTGCTCGATTCTTCCTTCCAGCAGCCGCTTTTCCGGGTGAAAAGCCGCACTGTGAAGGCATTCCAGTCGGCAAACTCCACCGTCACGGTACCTTCCGTGCCCATCACCTCAAACTGTCTCCGCCTCGGCGACTGGAAGAAATCCAGATGGACGGACGCCAGGCTGTCCCCGAAGTCCAGGATTATCTCCGCAGTATCAGGGGACTCGAATCCGAGGCTGGCGAAGGATCCCCAATAGCTCTCCGAGCGTAGCATGGGCTTCCCGGCAAACCATAGCGCGAGGTCCAGATCGTGTATGAGCTCGAACGCGCCAGAATACTTGACACAGTAGGTGCTTAAATAGTCCGGCCGCATATCGGGGAAATGTTCGCCCATCAGGGCGCGGATGGAGACGACTCTGCCGATTTCGCCGGAGTCAACTATGGCCTTTGCCCGGCGGATGCCCGGGTGGAACCGGAAGCAGAATCCGACCGCAGCAATCCTCCCGGTCTGCCTTTGCAATGCACGGAGTTCCTCCACTCCCTCCATCGAATGGGAGAGGGGCTTTTCGATGAACACGGGTTTTCCCTTTTCTATGGCGGCGGCGGCCTGCTTCACATGCAGCGCCGTGGGAGACAGCACGTAAACAGCGTGGCAGCCCATTGATATCCCATCTTCAAAGGAATCCGCGACCGACGCATTCAGCTCCTTTGCCAGTGCATACGCTACTTCGCGTCTGGGGTCGAATAGTATCAGGCTGTGCACGCCCATGCCCTTCAGGACTCCGGCATGGCGCCTGCCGATGGAGCCACAACCGGCTATGAAGACTGTTAAATCCTCTATTTCCATACGGAAAACCCTCCATCTACGACTAGGTTGTGTCCGGTTATATAGTCTGACGCCGGGCTTGCCAGGAAGAGCGCAGCGCCTTTAATGTCACGGCCCACTGCGCCCATGCGCCCCAGCATCGTCTCTGAGTTGTACAGCGAAACGAAACTTTCAGGCAGGTCGCCCTTGTCGAAACCTCCGGGGGAGATGGAATTTACGTAGATGCCGTGCGGGGAAAGCAGCGCAGCCAAATCCCTCGTAAAGCCTATGACGCCGGCTTTGGCCGCGGCATAGTCTACCGGCTGCTCCATTTTACCGGTGCTTCGGTACATTGCCCTGTCCCTGCCTACGAGACCGGCCACAGAGGCGATGTTGATTACCTTGCCGGATTGCCTCGCAAACATGTGCTTGCCAACTTCCCTGCAGCACCAGATCAATCCGGTTAAATTAACATCGATCATTCTACGAATGTCTTCAGGGCTTCGCGCAAAGAGGTCCCCCTCGCTTGCACCGCTGCCGCCTCCGGCGTTGTTTACGAGTATGTCGATGCGCTCCTTCCAGGCAGACGCGCTGTCCGCCATGCGCTTCACGGACTGGAAATCGCACACGTCCAACTCCAGCCCCAGGGCATCCACGCCGTATTGCTCGGATATGCGCATTGCGGCATTCTGCGCCCGTTCAAGCGCTCGTGAGGTGATGATAATGTTCGCGCCGTGCCCGGCAAGGGTTTCGGCCACATCAAGGCCCAGCCATCGTGCCCCGCCTGTTATGACGGCTGTTTTTCCGGTTAAATCAAAAAGGCTGTCTTTCACGGGATCTCAAACTCCGCAACCATCACCTGCGTGGGCTCTATCATACCGAACACCCAGATATAATCATGTTTCAACGATGAAGTGTAATAAGACACAAACACCCTGCCGTCCTTCACAACCGCCCCGCAATAGGATGTGTCCCCCGCGCTGGGGAAATCGGTGATCCAGCGTAGCCCGTTATCCGATAGCTCATACAGCGAGGTGCGCTTTTTAGCGAATATCGAACCGGTCTTGCGGAAAATACGGTCATGGGCGGGCTGCGAGCGGCCGGCTGCGAAGATGCGCTCCCCCGCCTTGAACAGAACCGGCCCGTCCAGACGCGTCCGCGCGGATTCATGGCACATTGTGAAGCGCTCATAGGGCGGTTCCGATCTGGATATGATTGTGCTGCCGGATTCATTGCCGAACAGCCTGTCGGGAAAGAGCTTCTTGCTGTATTCCGCCCTGCCGGCAACCAGGATATTGCCCTCCGGATCAAACTCGAAACAGCTCTCGTTTACAACCTTGCCGCTGCAAATCTTCGCCTTGTAGTCCCAATGGATGCCGTCGGTGCTGCTGAATAACGCTGTCCTGCCAAAACGGTGCCAATAGGCCGGGCAGTACCAGACTCTGCCGTCGAGGCTCTTGGGACGCCAGAACAGCCAGCCCTCGTGGCCAACGCCCTCGAGATCGGTCCAGTTGACGAGATCTCCGGTGCACGAGAACCTGGTCGTATAGGGCCGCGGCTGCACCTCCCTGTTCATCAGCACATACAGGAAAAGCCTGCCGCCGATGACCGCGAGCTTTGGGTCGCGGATGTCCTCCCCCATGTCGAACGATTTTATTTCCGTCCAATCCCGCGCATTGTGAGAGACTTTGACGACTATGCGGCTCTTCGCATTACCCAGGTGATAGGGGGAGACAGCGTGGGCCAGCACGAAACGTCCCTTGAACAATATCAGGTCAGTGAAGGAATTGTGCATGTTGTCGTGCGTCACTGAGTGGACGTCCATGTTCAGAGTACGACTGACCCTGGAGCGGTTGGCCGATAAAAAGATATTGTAGAATGCCAGCGCTCCGGCCAGGAGGAGTGGAATTCCTGCGATGCCGGCCAATGCCTTGACGATCCAGTGCACAGGCAGTGCCGGTACGACGGCCAGAGCCAGTCCCAGAGGCAGGCACAGGAACTTAATAAAGAAATATATCCGGTGTATCATTTTGAAGATTCCATACTCAGGCTTCCTGGCCCTTCCTCCTGGCAGCAAGCTCCCTGGATATTCTTTCGCTTTCCTCCCGCTTCAGCGGGTATTTCGCCGCGGCGAGTATGCCAAGAAGCATCAGGACTATGGGCACGGCGCCGAACACCGTGCGAATGGACACGTCCACCGAAGAGCCGGGAGCGGTGTAGATATTCGCCGCATAGCCGCCAATGGTCAGCCCTACGCCGATGATGAGCGGGGACAGGGCGGAGGCTATTTTCCTTGAAAGCGTCATCAGGGAATAGAGCGCAGCGTCATTGCGCTTTCCGGTTTTCAGCTCTCCATAATCCATCGTGTCCGGCGCGATGGCCCATGGCAGCGTCTGCCCCGCGCCGAAGGCCAGGCCGGACAATGCGAACAACGCATATAGAAGGATGACGTTCACGTCACTTGGCTGCAGCATAATGACTAACCGCGCAAGTATCATAAATGCTATGCCGATGATGTACGCCTTCGTCTTGTCCAGCTTCTTTGCCAGCGGATTCCAGATTAGCGGCACAGATATCAGCGAGCAGATAAACAGCAACCCGAGCGGTATCGTGATGCTGTTGATGTGAAGGGAGTCCTCAAAGAAATACAGCAAAGATCCCATTGTCAGATCGAAGGACATGATTGTTGTCAGGTAAATAGCTATGGCGATCAGATAGGGCTTGTTCGTGAGCGCCTCCTTGATGATTTCCCGCACTTTCGGCGGGTTTTCAATCTCCACCTCCGGTTCCTTCGTACCGAAGGCTGTCGTCAGGAAAGCCGCTAATGCTATCAGACCGCAACCCCCGGCCACGAGCAATATCGTAGCCTGATTGGCCTGCCTCATTGGCCCGATGATCATACTGGGGATCGTATTGGCGATCATCGTGCCGCTCAGCGAAAATACCATGCGGTAGCTCGTCAGGCTCGTTTTGTCGTCGTAGCTGCCGGCAATCATCGGCGTAAGGGCAACATAGGGAATGAATATCATCGTTGTAAAGGTATCGAAGAGGAAATAAGTGAAACAGAAATAAGCCAGCTTGACCGCCACGTCGAAGGAAGGTGGGGCATACCACATCATCACAAAAGCAAGGGCAAAGGGTATAGCTGCGATGAACAAATATGGCCGGTAACTCCCGATCTTTGTCTTCGTCCTATCTGCGAAATAGCCCATTATGGGGTCATTGACGCCGTCCCAGAGTCGCGCAACGGCCAGCACCACCCCCACCCAGAATATGTTGAGTCCCTCGAAATCGGTGAGGTACTTCATGTAGAGGACGCCCAGCATTCCCCCGGTCAGCGTCAGCCCCAAGTCGCCCACTCCGTAGGCCATTTTCGTACGAACCAACAACTTTTCCTTCATTTGCGGCAAACCTCGTCATCCCTTTGTTAATTAAGTATTATAAAGCCTGCAAATATGCCAAAATAGAGCAAATTTGCTCAGTATTTTGCTTTCGTTGCTGTATAATACCCTTATGAGGAATGCCCATACAAACAAGGGCTATAAGCTCTACCCGATAGACCTGACGGCCGTCTTCTCCGACGTGGCTTACAGGCTTGTCGACACCGATCCTCAGTATATAGGTTACCATTATCACGATGGCTACGAGATAATGCAGATATGGTCGGACTGCGGTACTGCACTGATTGGCGGCAGCATCTTCCCCTTCCAGGCGGGTAGCCTGTATCTGTTCAACGCCAACGGACCCCACTGCACTAATCCCGCGCGTGGCCAGCCGTATATGCGCAGCAAGCTCGCATTTTCCCCGGCGCTGCTTTCCTCCATATTGCCGGCCACTGATTCACTTCACCTGCTAAAGCTGTTTTCGGGAAAATCCGCGCACTGTATGGTTGCACTGTCCGAGGAGGACGCCCGCAGGTTCGATACCATGTTTTCCAGCTTATACGATGAATACGTACATAAGCGCGCCGGGTACAAACTTGCCATGACCGGGACATTGCTGATGCTGCTGAATGAAATAGCAAGGCTCGGAGCAAACCCGGCTGAGCATGCGCGGTACACGAACGACGCCGTTCGGTTCATCATGGAATATATCCACGCTCATGCCACGGAAAATCTCACCATGAATGACATCTGCACCGCAGTGCATTTCTCCAAATACTACCTATGCCACATATACAAGGAGCAGACAGGCGTAACCGTCATGCAGTACCTGGCTGAACGCAGGGTCCATCATGCAAAGCAGATGCTTTCGGATAGCAGGTTCTCCATATCCGAAATAGCCTTCCGGTCGGGCTTCAATGGGTTTTCGCAGTTTTCTCGGTTATTCAAAAGATATACCGGGCTGTCGCCAAGGCAATACAGGAAGAGAAACTAACATAAGGGCTGGTATAGACTGAACCAGTCTATTCAGAAGCCTGAAAGTGATTCTTCTCCACTATCTCCCGCACTATCTTCATTTTCTCATCATCAAGCGGCAAAAATGGCCTTCTGCACTCACCGCACTCAATGCCCATATATGTCAATATTGCTTTTTCCGTCTGAAGCACGCCAAACTGCACGAGTACCGCTATAATGTCGTTCACCTGCTTCTGTATCTCCCTTGCCTCCCTGTGCTTTCCCTGCTCAAACAGAGATTTGATCGTGATGAATTTCTCGGCCATGAAGTTGTATGTGCTGCCGATGCCGCCGTCCGCGCCTGCTGCCAGGCCCGAAAGGAACATCTCGTCATAGCCGTTGTACATAATGAAGTCCGGCCTCAAATGCTTGAACCGTTCTAAGGCAAAGAAATCCTGCGATGTGTGCTTTATCCCTGCAAAACGGCCGTCCAAGGCAAAGCACGACGCCCGTTCCAGCGTTAGCGCAATCCCTGTTCTTGCCGGGAAGTTGTAAACGATGACTGGAACTGACACGCTGTCCGCAAGCTCATAGTAGTATTGGCGTATTTCCTCCCAGGTATAGGGATAATAGAAGGGTGTGACGGACGATACCGCGTCCACGCCGCAAGCGGCAGCATGCCTGGCCAGTTCAATGGTGTCATCTGTTGAAAGACAACCTACATGTGCGATGATGGCGCACTTGCCGCATGCCTCGTCAAGGGCTGTCTCGAGGATCTCTTTTCTCTCCCGAAGGTTCAGCAGGAACGCCTCTCCGGTGCTGCCGCATACATAAAAACCGTCCACACCCTTTTTCAGATTTAGCCTAACAAGCAACCGTAGCGCTTTGGCGTTGATCCTGCTGTTAGTATCGAAAGGAGTAAGTAGCGAGGGAAAAATCCCTTTCAATGATTTCATATCGAATCTCCTTAAATTTTGCATTTAAATTATACAGGCGCTTGGCTGAAAAACAATCCTACGCTTTGCTATCAATTTTACTGTCATTGCTTTCATTACCTGCCGGATTTCCAACTGGATATTTGCCTCAATAATGCCTTCATGTCGCAACTGCCGGTATGTATACATCATCCATGCTTATGACACCGGCGCAATCGAGGGGTGTCGTGCAGGATCCTGCTATCTTCCGAAATAAAGCCAAAACCACTGACTAAAGCTTTTGCTGGCAATAAATGGGAGGCGCCTCAGATTAATAGTAGAGCTGAGCCTGAGTAGATCAAGGCGATTCCTAACAAAATTTCGCCTCCTTGCGAAAAGTCTATGCCTCAGGATACTTCGCATAACAATCTCTCCGTGAAGCAATTGAAACACGAGCTTCTGAACTGATTAGATAATCGAGGTTTTGAAGCCTTAGCATACGGAATTTTCCATTGGTTCTAATTATAGAATGCGCAGGTTAAACGGCAGTTAACTTATTGTTACATTTAGGTTAAATATCCGGGTGAGCAGATTTCACATATATTTAATCTGATATTAACATTACGATAAACTTGCGCTGTTAATATACGAAAAGGAGGGAGTATAAAAGCTATGTATGATATAGCATTGACAGCTCAGAACACGAAGATCAGGGATCTGGTAAACCTCGTGCGCAAGTACTACGATGGAATAACCAGACACTCTTTAATTGCCACCCTCGATACCGGCCTGGCTATAAAGAGCGTAACAGGATTGGACTTAAAACTCCTGTCCCGGGGGCACGAAGGTGGCTATCTACAATTGGCCAGGCTGGTCAATTCCGATAATATAAAAATGGTTATATTCCTGCACGATCCACTGCTCTGCCTGGACGATCCCGGCATCGTAGAATTTCTAAGTTCCTGTAACATTCAGAACATACCCTTTGCCAATAATATAAATACTGCGGAATTCATTCTTCACAGGTTCCTGGAAAAAGAAATGGCAATTAGTTGGAGATGTCCTGAAGCCCGACCAGAGCGTAATCTAATTTATGTCTGATAAAAATGGCAAAATCATAGAGCCAAGGTGGGGAAGTCGTTTCTTTTAAGCAAAACGGGCCGATGGGAAGATGACGGAGTATGGTAATGCAGTGATATGGGTCGTGGATTGCTATACTAATTATGGAGTGTTTGTAGGATAAGGAGAAAGGTAAATGTCTCACATGCTCATAATCGGTGGTAGCGATGCCGGAATTAGCGCAGCCTTTCGTATCAAGGAGCTTAATGAGCAGGCCGAGGTTACTGTTGTGGTAGCGGACGGCTATCCCGGTTTCAGTATTTGCGGGTTACCTTTTTTTCTTAGTGGAGAGGTGACTGACTGGCATGCGTTAGCCCATCATAATCAAGCGGAGTTCGAAAAACATGGCATACGTTTGCTTCTCGATCATCGGGCTGAAGTAATTTTCCCAAAGACGAAGAGAGTTCGCATGATTTCCAGTAACGGGCAAACCCGGGAAATAACATACGATAAGCTGTTAATTGCTACCGGGGCTGAAT
>CAYVBI010000096.1:0-8022 GCA_964448985.1 uncultured Dehalococcoidales bacterium | reverse complement strand
CGATGATATCCTCTATCCTGGTCTCGGCGGGCAACTGCACCGGGCTTTTCACATCCCCTCATCTGTATAGCTGGCAGGAAAGGATCGCCGTCAACGGCCGCCGGGTGACCAAAAAAGATTTTGCCCGCCTGGCGGGCGCCGTTCAAAAGCATGTACAGACCATTAATAACCGGGCGCGCTTCGGCAAAATCACCACCTTCGAAGCGCTGACCGCCATGGCGTTCCTCTATTTCAGGGATAGGGGGGCAAACTTCCAGGTGCTGGAAACAGGGATGGGGGGAAGGCTGGATGCCACCAGCGTCGTGGATCCCGAAGTGTGCATACTGACCTCCATCAGCTTCGACCATACCGGGGTGCTGGGCAATACGCTATCCAGCATCGCCGGCGAAAAAGCGGGGATCATCAAACCGGGCTGCACGGTAATCAGCGCCCCGCAGGAACCGGAAGCTCTGGCCGTGATCAGGGAAAAATGCCGGTTACTTGGTTCGGAGCTGGTACTGGCAGGGAAGGATATAAACTGGAAACGCCTGAGCGGGAATCTGAATGGGCAGTCTTTTACCGTCAGGAGCAGGAACGGCAGTTATAAACTGCAAATCCCACTGCTGGGCGATTATCAGATGGAAAACGCCAGCCTGGCCGTGGCGGCCGCAGAAGCGCTGCAGCAGAGCGGCGCCGGGATCACCCGCGATCATATAGCACAAGGACTGAAAAGCGTTAAATGGCCGGCGCGCCTGCAGGTACTTAAACGGGTCCCCCTGCTTGTAATAGACGGAGCACACAATGCCCACTCAATGAAGGTCCTTCTCGAATCAATAAAAAAATATTTTCCTTATAAAAAACTTCACGTGATATTCGGTTCGTCGAGTGACAAGGACATAGACGGCATGGCAAAAGCGCTGGCCGGAGCGGCAGGGAAGGTAATTATCACCAGCTCGTGCCATCCCAGGGCAGCCGCTGCAGAGCAGCTGGCAAGGGTGTTCCGGCAGCACGGCATTCGGACGGACATCAAGCCGGACGCCCCCCAGGCCTTGTCCGCGGGCCTGGCCGCCTCCTCAGACGACGACCTCATACTGGCCACCGGATCACTCTTTCTGGCAGCGGAAGTCGGAAGGGCGTTTAAGGATGGTAATTTTGGATAAATTGACCCTGCACCGTCACACGGCGCCCGGGAATTGAGTTGAAAATTAAGCCTTTTGAGAGGTATCGGCCACTACAGGGAGCATCCTGTCGAGCAGACGCTGCAACGTCATGATGTGAACACATTGACCCCACTGGGAGAAGAAATGGCAGTTGCAGAACCACTTTCCATCGCTGAGTGACAGGCTGTGGCTGTCATTCTCACCACGGAAGTCAGCTGAGAAATTGTGGATGGTCACCCGCTCAGGCTCCTCTGCATAGCGTTTGGCTTTTTCGATTTTGCCGGCGAGACTGGGCTGCATCGCTTACCTCCGCAAAAAGTATATAACGGACTGAATTAAAAGTCTATTTAAATTTAAAGAATTTTATGTCAACAAATTAGACTACTATATAACGGCATTCGCTGTGCCTCTTTCTTTACACCCTATCTAAGGTTATCTGCTAAAATTACTCGACATAGCCTATGCAGGACAAACTGTTTTCTATTATCCGCAAGCTCAAAGCAGATTACGTCGAGGTCCGCCTTGACGAAAGCGAATCGAGCCGTCTGGTCTATCGGGGCGAGCGACTGGAAGAGGCGGGGAGGACAGCCAGCGCCGGCGGTTGCGTGCGCGCGCTGGTGAAGGGCGGCTGGGGCTTTGCCAGCTTTAACAGCCCGGACAGGCTGTCGAAAAGCGCTGCCATGGCGGTGGAGCAGGCCACCCATGTGGGCAAAGGAAACAGCGAGTTCAGCCCCGCCCGGGCTATCGTTGATAAGGTTGAAGCCGAATATAAAAAGAATCCCCTCGCAGTCACTCTCTCCACCAAGAAGTCGCTGCTGGATGAGTACAACCGCATCATGCTTGAAACACCGGGCATACAGACCACCAGCATCGGCTACGGGGATATCAGGAAGAAGGTCACCTATGCCAGCTCTGACGGCTCTTATATCGAACAAAGCCGCATAGACTTAACCCTGCGCCTTTCAGCCATCGCCAGCCGGAACGGCGATGTCCAGCAGGTCGGCCTGAGCATAGGCAGCAAGGGTGATTTTTCTACGGTGGAATGTCTGCAGGAGAAGG
This sequence comes from uncultured Dehalococcoidales bacterium, assembly GCA_964448985.1. Classification (GTDB taxonomy): domain Bacteria; phylum Chloroflexota; class Dehalococcoidia; order GIF9; family UBA5629; genus CAIMUM01. The sequence continues at coordinate 5,824 of CAYVBI010000096.1, read as the reverse complement.
CCAGGGGTATCGCCCTGCGGGCTGTAGCCATGCTCTCCGCTCCCGAGGTCAAGGGGGGCAGCTACACCGTGGTCCTCGATCCGGTCCTGGCGGGCGTCTTCGTTCACGAGGCGTTCGGCCACCTCTCCGAGGCAGACCATATCTATGAGAATCCCCAGATGCGGGAAATAATGGTGCTGGGACGCAGTTTCGGAGGGCAACACCTCAATATCGTGGACGGGGCAGCCGTGCCCGGCCTGCGCGGCAGCTACAGGTATGATGATGAAGGGACACCGGCCAGCAAGACCTACTTGATAAAGGAAGGGGTGCTCAACAGCCGGCTTCACTCCCGTGAGACGGCCGCCAGGATGGGGGAGAAACCGACCGGCAACGCCCGCGCTATCAACTATACCTATCCTCCCATAGTGCGCATGACCAATACCTATATTGAGCCGGGATCCACCGCATTCGCCGACATGATCAGCGAGATCAAAGAAGGTGTTTACGCCAGGGACTGGTATGGCGGCACCACCAGCCTCGAGATGTTCACATTCTCCGCCGGTGAAGCTTACATGATCAGGGATGGCAAGATCGCTGAGATGATCAGGCCCGTCGTCCTCAGCGGCAACGTTTTCACAACGCTGCATAACATAGATGCCGTCGGCAATGATCTTGATATGAACCAGGGCGGCGGCTGCGGCAAAGCCGGCCAATCGCCGCTGCCCGTCTCCAACGGCAGCCCTCACATAAGGATACAGAACTGCCTGGTGGGGGGTAAATAAATGGAAAAGATACTTGAAATCGCCCGCAGGTCCGCAGAAAGCGCCGAGGTCTTCCGTGTAACATCCGTCAGGATGCCGGCCCAGTTCGAGGCCAACCGCCTCAAGCAGATCCAGAGCAAGGAATCGGTCTCCGTGGCCCTGCGTCTGGTCAAGAACGGTAGAATGGGCTTTGCCCAGGCCAGCGGCAATATACCCCCCGCCGATCTGGTCGGCATGGCCCTGGAGACCAGCCAGTTCGGCTACCCGGTGAACTTCGATTTCCCCATCCTGCGGTCCTTTGAACAAGTCGCTGTCTATGATCCGCAGGTCGAAAGCATCGGTATCGACAGTATGATCAACCTCGGCCAGACCGTTATCGACGCCGTGTGCGCCAATACACCGGGGATACTCTGCGAGGGCAGCATATCCCGCGGCACAGCCACGTTTGAAATCGCCAGCACCGGCGGCGGGCACGCTTCCTGCAAGCGCACCAATTTCAGCATAAGCATGGACGGCATGCTGGTCAGGGACGGGGACATACTGTACGTCGGCGATATCCGCAGTTCCTGCCGTCCTATCACGGACCCTGCACCGGTCGCGGGCGAAATCATCAGGCAGCTCGACCTTGCCAGGAGCAATGCCCCCATCAAGTCGGGCGCCATGCCGGTGATTTTCACGCCTTTCGGCCTGGCAGGCTCGCTGCTGGCCCCGCTCATCTCCGCTTTTAACGGCAAGACTGTACTGGACGGCGCCTCGCCTATTAAAGACAAAAAAGATATGGTTATATTCGACAGCAAGCTGGTATTGGCCGATGATCCCACCATACCCTACCAGCCGGGAAGCACGCCCTTCGATGACGAAGGGATGCCGGCAACGCGCAACGCTCTGATCGATCACGGGAAGGTCGTGCAATTCTATTATGACCTGCATACGGCGGCGCTCGCCGGAACATCGAGCACGGGCAATGCCGGCCGCAACGGCGGAATGCCCTCCCCATCGATCCATGCGCTGGTGATCGATGGCGGGAAGACATCCCAGGCCGATATGATAAAAGATATGAAAGAGGGGCTGATCATCGAGCAGCTGATGGGCGCCGAACAGGGAAATATCCTCAACGGTGATTTCAGCGGAAATGTGCTCCTGGGCTACAAAGTGGATAATGGTGAAATAACCGGCAGGGTCAAGGACACCATGGTTTCCGGCAACGTTTATCAACTGTTAAAAGAGGTCCTGGCGATGGGAAGCGACTCCCGCTGGATAGCCGGGTATGTGAATACGCCGAGCATCTACTGTCCCGCCATTTCCGTCGCCGCCAAATAAGGAAATGAAAAAACTGGTCAATTTCCACAAAGAGCCGCGGCCGCATCCCTGCGACCTGGTGGCGGCATGGCCGGGCATCGGCAACCTGTCCCTCATAGTGACACGCTACCTGAGGGAGAAGCTGGACGCGGAGGAGATCGGGGAGATCGAGCCCTTCACCTTCTTCGATCCCATCGGCGTGATGGTCAAGGACAACATCGTCGAAACTCCGCAGTTCCCCGAGGGCAAATTCTTCTACTGGCATAATGTGGCCGGCAAAAAGGACATCCTCTTTTTCATCAGCGACGAGCAGCCCGCCTATAAGGGTTATGACCTGGCCAACTTTATTCTCGACGTAGCCAAGAAATTTAAGGTCCAACGGGTTTACACCTTTGCGGCCGCCATAGCCAAGATCCACCATACCGAGCAGCCCAGAGTATGGGGAGTAGCCACCGACGCATCGCTGGTTGCCTTCCTTAAAAAGTTTGACGTAGTGCTGCGCGGCCGCCTGCAGATCGCCGGGTTGAACGGACTGTTGCTGGGGGTTGCCAGGGAGCGTTCCATGGAAGGTATCTGCCTGCTGGGGGAGGTCCCCTCCTATACCACGCGTATACCCAATCCCAAGGCTTCACTGGCCGTTTTAAAGGTACTGCTTCAGGTGCTCGAAGTCGAGATCGACCTCAGCGATCTGGCCAAAGTCGCCGAGGAGTCGGACCAGCAGATGAAGCGGCTGGCTGCCCAGGCGATGGGTGAATATATCGACCGCTACACCCGTCCGGTATGGCCACCCCCGGAGGACGAGGGTGAATTTGAGGACGAGGAGGAAGAGGAGGAGGAATGAATGAATCACAGCTCCCGCTGAGCGAAATCATCGCTAAAACACTGTATTCGAACGATGACATCAGTCACTCTGATCTGGTCCGGCTGTCCGATTTGAACGATGACGACCTGTCGCAATATAAAAGAGCCTGGAACAGCGCCGACCTGCAAAGGCGCGCGCTTATCATATCTAAACTCTGTAGCCTGGGCGAGGAAGACACCCGGCTGGATTTCACGCGCATATTCAAGTTTTGTCTTGATGATGTCGACGCGAGCGTACGCATCAAAGCCCTTGAGGGGCTGGAGCTTGAAGACAAGTACAATTTCGCGCTGCCGGTGATCAAGACGCTTAAGATGGATGAATCGCCGGAGGTCAGGGAGGCCGCTGCCCGGGTGATGGGCAAATTTGCTTTCATGGCTGAGCTGGGGGAATTGCCCGCGGCTGTTGGCGACGACATATTCGATGCACTGCTCAGCGTGCTGGAGAATCCTTCTGAACCCGATTCGCTGCGAAGGCGGGTGCTGGAGTCCATCTCCCCTTTCCGTCAGGATCCCGTGGCAAGCTACATAGAGGACTTCTACTACAGTGAGAATCCGCTGCTCAAGACCAGCGCCATATTTGCCATGGGGCGCAACTGCAATTCCCGCTGGCTGGACTTCCTGAACGAAGAGCTGCAGAGCGGTAACGCGCTGTTCCGGTTCGAAGCGGCACGGGCCTGCGGCGAGTTAGAAGAAGAGGATACCGTTCCCGGCCTGTTGAATCTATTGAACGACAATGATCACGAGGTGCAGGAAGCTGCCATCGCAGCCCTGGGTAAGATCGGCGGTCAACGGGCTAAAGACGCCCTTGACAGGTTGAAAACATCACCCGAAAACAGGATTAAAGAGGCGGCGATGTCCGCGCTGACAGAGCTTGAGATTTGCCAGGATCCACTATCTTCGAGTTCCTGAAACGACAATCTGTGCTTACAGGGGATAAGGTCAGCCTTCGCCCCCGCCGGCCGGAGGATGCCGCAGCCGAGTACAGATGGCGTATGGATGAAGAGCTGTGCCGGCTGGACGCCACTGAACCGCTTACCCGTAGCTACGATGAATTCCATCTGCGCTATAGCGTTGAGCTGGAGTTCCCCGGCCTGACCCATACCCTCGCCATCGATACACTGGACCGCATCCATATAGGCAGCTGCAGCCTTTTCAATTTTAATCTCGCGGGCAATAACGCCGAGGTCGGAATAATGATAGGTGAAAACGTATACTGGGGGCGCGGTTACGGGGAAGACGCGCTGAACACATTCATCCTGGATATTTTCGAGGCCTCCGGCCTTCAGAGCCTGATCCTGCGGACGCTTGACTGGAACGTGCGCGCCCGGGCCTGCTTTGAGAAATGCGGCTTTATGTCCCGTGGAGATTTATTGCGCGGAGAGCACCGCTTCATCATCATGCAAGCGGAGCGTGGAGCAGTGCTGAACAAAGGTCAGTGAACCGCTATGGGCGAGGCGTCGGTTATAACGCGTCGTGACCGGCTCAGCTTACGTCGCAGCCTCAGTGGCATGGAGAAAAGCCCGCGGTGGGCGATCCCATCATAAGAACGCAGTACGCCGCTGACCCTGTCAGATATCCTGCTGTTGATCTCCCTGGGTGAAAGGCGCGCCGGGTCAAGCGAGTCTGATGCCGTATGAAAGCCCCATAGGTCGACAAAGGACGGCACATAGACCTGGTACGGGCGCACGATCTTGAAGATGCTTTTCAGGGTGCCGTTGATGGCGAAGAAATTGTGCAGGTTGATCCAGCCGGACTGGCCGGACTGAACTACCATAATGCCCCCCGGCTTCAATTTGTCCCTGACAAGCTGATAGAATTCCTGCGTGTATAGCATGCGGGCCGGGCCCTCCTCCACCGGGTCGGCCAGGTCGATCACCGCGACATCAAAACGTTCCCTTGTCTCAGCGATATATTTCCTGGCATCCTCGTGGCGGACGACCGCCCTCTTGTCACTGAAGGCCCCCTGGTGAAAAGTCGGCAGGTATTTGCGGCATAGCCGCACCACCTCGCCGTCTATATCCACCATCACCGCCTTGCGGACCGTCCTGTGTTTCAGGACGTCACGCAGGGTCGCCCCCTCACCACCGCCGGCGATGAACACCTGTTCCGGATTGGGATGCGCCAGCATGGCCGGGTGGACCAGGGATTCGTGATAGATGAACTCGTCCTTCTCCCCGGACTGGATCTTACCATCCAGCACCAGGCAGATACCGAAGGTATGGGTCTGGGCTATCTGAGCGTGTTGAAAGCGCGTTTTCCTGTCGTGCAACACCCGCCGTACGCCGTGGATCTGTACCAGGTCATCGGACAACTCGTCGATGAGCCACTTTTTACTATCGAAATAGTCCGGCCTGGTCATCTACCGTCCCACAGCCGCCGGGCTCTCCAACAGGACGCCCCGCTTCAACTCTATATACGATGTGGATTTGGCTTTCAATCTCTCCGCCAGGGGCTTAACGGCCTTTACCGGCTGGATGACCTCGCCGCAGGTAAAAACATCAACAGCTGCGTAACTGTTTTCCGGCCATGTATGTATGGATATATGCGACTCCGCTATGATGACAACGCCGCTGATCCCCTGCGGAGAAAATTGATAAAAGGAATCCTTGATCACCGTTGCCCCGATCAACACCGCCACCCCGGTAAGCGCCTCCCGCAGATAATCCATATCATTGAGAAGCCCGGCGTCGCAGTCTTTCAGTTCCAGCAGCAGATGTTTTCCCAGGGCGGCCAAGCGGTTTTCCTCCTTATAACAGCATTACATAAATAATAAAACATGCTATTATTAATGCAAAACAGAGTGTAATTTTATATTTTATGTTGACATATTTCAAGAAATACCTTAAGCTGGCTATTGACAAAGTCTATTTGACCTTGTAAAATGCGTTCAAAATTCATCAATTAAGGAGGCGTATGCCGTGAGG
>CAYVBI010000095.1:0-8031 GCA_964448985.1 uncultured Dehalococcoidales bacterium | reverse complement strand
AGATTAAGTTTCCTCTTGCCCAATTCGTAGTTGGAAAGTGCTGACTGTGTGCATTTCAGCCTGACAGCAAGCTCTAGCTGCGTTAGCCCGCTTTCCTCCCTCGCCTGCTTTATTTTTCCTCCTATTTCACGGAGTCTCATGCCGGAATTTTATCACAATTTGTGAACGGACTCCAATAGTGTGAAATTAAAATATGACAAAATGTCTTGACAGCTTAATGACAAGATGTTATAAATTTATTTAAGTGATAACCACAATTGAGGGAGGGAATTAAGATGACGATAGCGACGCTGGAAACAAAGCAACTCAAGGAGCTATTGAATAAGGGGTGGATGACGCATGACGCCATGTGGTTTTACAATAGTTTACTGGAGGTGGGGATCGAGAAGACCAACAAGATCAACAGGGCTGCGGTGAAGGCTATGGCGGCTGTTGAAATCAAGCGTATGAAAAAAGCCCTGGGCATTGCCGAGATAAAGACCTTCGATCAGTTGTTCGAGCTATTCGAGGCATCGATGTACATTGTGTCGGGCGATTTCATGAAGTATAAGTTCTATTGCCCCAGGCCGAATGTCATACATGGTGAGTGGGAATCCTGCTTCGCCTATGAGGGGATCAAGGCCCTGGGTGTAATCGACCGCTATGAGTGCGGTATCATGGACCGCATCGAGGCCTGGTGGGATGCGCTGGGGTTGCAATGGAAGGTCGAACCCAAAGTCACGGGTTGCATGATGCACACGGAGGGCAGATGCTACCGCGAATACACGTTTGTCTTCGATGGATGAGGAAATGAAACAATGAACGTGCATTCTGAAATTTAGTAAAGCATACGGGAGAGGATAAATTATGCCGGAATCAAAAGGAAAAATAGGTTATTTCTGCTCTCTGGCGCCGACTGAAATCATCATGGCGGCGGGATTTAAACCCGTATGGGTAAAAGGCAGGGCGGAGATGACGGCGGCCGCCGATGCCCAGCTGTATCCCAACATGTGCCCCTATATTAAGAGCCTGTTTACAGATGCTGTGGAGGATGGCGGATCTGCCTTCGACGGGCTGGTCTTTGCGCGCTCCTGCGACGGCATGCGTCGCCTTTACGACGCGTGGAAGGCGTATATACCGTTCAAATTCGTATACATGCTGGAGGTTCCCAAGAACGTCGACGATCCGGCCGTCACGTATTATGCTTCGCAACTGCGCGACTTCGCTGTCCACCTGGGAAAGGCTTCTGGATCCGAGGTCACGGGACCGGCCCTGAAGAGGGCGATCAGGGACGCGAATAAGACAAGGGGTAAGATACGCGATTTCTATAGCCGTCAAAAGGTATCGCCGCTGCCGGTCGCCGGGAGCGAGCTTTTCAGCCTCGGCCTTGAGATGCTGCATGGTGATGATGGTGATGCGGCAGGCAGTACCGCGGCCTTACAAAAAAAAGCTGCCGGGTCAAGCGTATCAGCAAGAGGACGGGAAAAAATCCGTGTAATGATCTGCGGTAATGTGATGTCCAGGCCCGATATTTTTCAGATGATAGAGGGCAGCGGGGCCGAGGTACCGGTTGCCGACCTCTGCACCGGATTGAGGTCTTTCGAACGTGTCGTCGATGAAAAGGGCAGCGATCCATTCCTGTCGCTGGCAAACGCTTACCTCGGTGCGCCGCGCTGTTCAAGGACGGCTGCGCCGGCCGAGACATACGCCCGCATCAGTGACAACGTCAAGCAATACGGCGTAAACGGAGTGATACTGACCGCGCTGAAATTCTGCGACCAGCAGCTGTATGACATTCCTTACCTCCTCAGGAGGCTGAATGAGGACGGCACACCCGTCCTTTTTGTAGAGAACGACTACGTTTTCACGGACAGGGACAGGATTAAAACCAGGATCGAAGCCTTCGTAGAAATGCTGGAAAGTTGAGGGATAGCGAAATGTTGAAAAAATATTATACGGAAATGAAGAGCGGTCTTGAGACTGCGTACCAGCAGAAGCCGCGCGCCTCGATAAAAATGACCATCCAGTTGGCCTCCATTTTTATAGAGGCTTATCGCGCTGAAAAAAATGTCATCTGGACCTCGTTTTATTCCTTCCCCATGGAGCTACTGGCGGCCTTCGACGTGGCGCCCTTCGACTTTGAGATAGCCGCCAACCTCTTGCCGACATTTGATGCCGATGTCGCAGTTGAGATCATGAACAAGGCTGAGGAGGCCGGCTACTCCACCGATATCTGTTCGTATCACAGGCTGGCCGCCGGTTGCAATATGCTGGGGTACATGCCCAGAGCCGACCTCCTGCTGTCATCGTCTTATTTCTGTGACGGTAAAGCCAAGACCAATAAGACGCTTGCAGACCATTACGGCAGGGAAGCCATATCGCTGGATATTCCAAATAAGATCAGCCGGGAGTCGGTCGATTACGTGGCCGCCCAGTTGCGCCATATCGCCGGCAAGATCGAGGAAGTTACAGGGCAGAGATTCGACCTTGACCGCCTGCGGGGATGTATCCGTGTGTCCAACCGCGCGAGGCGGGCCTATGGGCAACTGGCCGACCTTCAGAAGGTCTCGCCGTACCCTTACATCGGCGTGCCTGTGGTAAACACGTCCATTTTCGGCAACATGCTGGCCGGCAGGGAGATACAGGAGCAGATTTACCTGGACATGGTTGAGGAGAGCCGTCAGAAGATCATGGAAGGAAAACTGGCGGTGGAGAAATACCGCGTATTATGGCTGGCCTGGTTCCCGGTTCAACCGACCAACATTAATCAGATCTTCAGAAAAAACGGTGTCACAATAGTCATGGGGGAACTTGCCCGCAACTATTGGGGCCAGATGGACGAGTCCCTGCCGTTCGAGAGCCTTGCCCTGTGGAGCCTGAGAAATCCATATGTCGGCGCCATCGAGCAGCGATTGAAAGGGATCAATGAGATTATCGACGAGTATAATCTGGATGGTGTGGTGCACTTCTCCACGGATGCCTGCCGCCACTCATGCGCCGCCCAGAAGCTGATCGGGGACGCTTTAAAGGAGCGGAATATCCCTTACCTGGTGCTGGACGGGGATATGAGTGACAAGCGCAAATATTCACCGGACAGGACTCAGATGCTGCTGGAGAACTTCATAGGTATTATGGCGGGACGGAAATAGGGCCCCGTCATGGCCCCGCGACTGTCTGTGTGTTGAAGCTGAAAGTGTTATCTCTGAAAAGGTTGAGACAGATATCCACCACTGCCGGATCGTAAAGGATTCCCTTTTTATGTTCGATTTCGTTCAGGGCCTTCTCCACGCCCAGAGAAGGACGATAAGGCCGATGCGAGGCCATGGCCTCCACCACGTCGGCCACAGCCAGTATCTTCGCTTCGGGGAGTATCTGGCCGTCTTTCAGCCCGTTGGGATATCCCGAGCCGTCCAGCCTCTCGTGGTGCTGCAGCACCGTCATTGCAACAGGCCCCGAGAATTCGATGCCGGCCAGGATCTCAAATCCCCCCTGCGCGTGTGTTTTGATGATCTCCCATTCCAGATTAGATAGTCGGCCGGGTTTGCTCAGAATATCGGCTGGTATATACATCTTGCCTATATCATGTACTGTGGACGCCATGATAAGGTGTTCCACCGCCGTGTCGTCCATGCCCATCTCCCGCGCTATTGCGCTGGCCAGTGCTGCCACTTTTAGTTGATGGCCGGCCGTATAGGGATCGCGCAGGTCCACTATGCGGGCCATGGCTTTGATGGAGTCATTCAGCGTCTTTCGCAGCGCTATATTACTGGCTGCAAGCTCATTTTCGGCCTTATGACGCCTGGTGATATCGCGCCCGTAGCCGAGTACTGCGAACGCAACTCCTGATTCGTCGTACAATGGGATTTTGGACGTGTCGTACATGTGAAGGGAGCCGTCACCCCACGTAACAAGATTATCAAGATTGTGAAGGACATTGCCGCTGAGCGCTTCATCATCATCGCTGTGGAAACCTGTAAGTCCCTTAACAGGATTTCCACAGCATAGCTCCTCGGAAAAGAAATCCGTATCGGGTCTCCCTATCATCTCCTGGGGCTGTACATTCTGCGATTCAGCGAAAGTCTTATTGACCAGAAGAAACCTGTGCTGCGGGTCTTTGGCATATATCCAGTCCGGCGTTGAATCTATCACGTTCTGCAACAATATCTTGGACTTAAGAATAGCATCCTCCGCCTGCTTGCGGCCTATGGCATAGCGCAGTGCCCGCCACAGCATGTGCCCGTCGATCTGGCCTTTGACCAGGTAATCCTGAGCGCCCATCTTGAGAGCTTCCAGCGTGGTCTTCTCATCGTCAGGGGCGGTCAACACGACAATCGGAGTATGCGCATGCCCGGTTTTTAATGCCATCAGCGTATCTATGCCCTGGCTGTCGGGCAGGTTGAGGTCCAGCAGTATAACACTGATGTTGTCATGGCTCAGCAGGTTCATGCCTTCAGCCAGATTTATTGCATATTTATCCTGGCAGTTGATACCGGGGACATCTTTGAGAACCTTTCTGATCAGTCGCGCGTCAGCGGGGTCGTCTTCTATGATCAGGATCGCAATAGGTTTGTCTCTCTCATCAGGTGTAGTCATTTATTCTCCTCTGGCTGCCAGGATCAGCAGCAAAACTGTGACGGCCGTGGTCTGCGCTCCCGGTCAGGGTACGTGGCTATGCAGGGTCTCGGGCAATTTGCATAAGGTGTCCAACCAGCAGGATGCTGACGATGTTTTCCGCTATTAACTATACCATAGTATTTTATCTTTTGGGCAGCTATATCAGCGGCGATTACGGCACGGTAACTGACTGCCAGGCTGCGGGGCACTGAATTATTTTTTGCCGGGGCTTTTACAGGCTATGCCCCGTTGATCTTGCCGACATTACAGTAGCTTTCAGGATACATCGGGTCCTTCCCGCATCCTGTACATTTTCCTGTATCCGGCTATGAAATCCGGATCCTCACGCTCCAACTGCTCCCGGAGGTCGCGCATCCTCTGCGCGAAGCGTTCTCCGTCATGTTTCCGTACCAGATCAAGCCAGAGCTCCGTTTTAGCCAGGAACGTCTCCTCTATCCCGGCCATATCAGGCAGGCTCATCTGCAGGGAGGAATAAAAATCAGGGTCCTCTGAGAGGACGGCCTCCGCCAGCGTGAGCAGCAGGCGGAAGCTGGTGCCGCTGACCTCCCCCGCCTGCTTAAGACTATTCAGGCTCAGCAGCGTATCTGCCGATACAAGGGCTATGAAATGTGGCAGGCCCAGCACCATGCCCATCAACCTGTCGTGCTCGGCAGGGCTCATAATGGTCACCCTGGCGCCCCTGCCTTCGATCTGCCGGCTCAGTTGAGTTGCCAGCGATTTTTCCTCATCGCCGACAGGTGTAAATACGAACCGCTGTCCCTTCAGCGATGCGGCGCCCGGACCGAACATGGGGTGCGTGCCCAGTATGCGGCAGCCGCTTAAATACTTGTGCATTATCTCAACCGGGCGTTCCTTGACGGACGTGATATCGAATACATATTGCCCGGGCCTGATATGCGTCGCCATCTCACGGACAACGGTCTCGAAGCTGCCGATGGGAACGGAAATAACTATAGCCTCGGCCTGCTTCACAGCTTCCTGCATAGACGCTGAGCGGCAGCCCAGCTCCCGGGCCGCCTCTTCAAGCTTCTGCCGGCTGCGGCCTGCTAACGTGATCTGCAAGCCCTCTGTCAGCAGGTAGCTCGCAAACCACCTGCCCATCTTCCCGTATCCTCCTATGACGGAGATCCTGGTTATTTTGCTGCTCATGTTTGTCTGGCCTTTGGATAGGATCCCAGCACCTTGAGGAAGAGCGAGATATCCTCCAATTGTTTCAGTGTCTGCTGCACCGCTCTATCGCTGCGATGTCCTTCGAAATCGAGGTAGAAATTGTATTCCCAGGGCTTCTGACGCGTCGGGCGTGACTCTATCTTGGTCAGGTTGATCCGCCTTTTGGCAAAGGCGCCCAGGGCCTCGTAAAGTGTGCCCGGTTTATGCTTGAGTAAAAAAACGATGGAAGTCTTGTCGTCGCCGGAAGGCGGCGCATCGGTGTGGCCGAGAATGAAGAACCGCGTTGTATTGCGAGGATTGTCTTCGATCTCACGGTCCAGGATTTTCATATCGTAAATCTGTGCGGAACGGGCGCTGGCGATGGCCGCCCCGTCCATGATCTTCTTTTCCTTGATCATCTTTACGCTGCCAGCTGTGTCGTAGGCGGGGATGATCTCGCAACCCAGGCGCCGCAGATAGGCCTGGCACTGGGCCAGTGCCTGCGGATGAGAGTATATCCTTTTGATGGATGACGGCGAAGCGCCCCGGTTGGAGATCAGGCAGTGCGAGACCCTGATCTGCGTCTCCCCGCAGACCATCACGTCCGCGTCCAGCAGCAGGTCGTAGGAACGGCTGATACTGCCTTCCTGAGAGTTTTCGACCGGCACTATTCCATAGGGCAGGCCGCCTTCCTGAACCAGCTTGAACACCTCGTCCAGCGTCTCACAGGGACGGGTCAGCACGGAATTGCCGAAGAAGTCGAAGGCCGCCTCCTGGCTATAGGCGCCGTCCTGGCCCTGGAAGGCTATTTCTATACCCTGTACACTTCGCGATGCAGCTATGATCTGGCGGTAGAGTCGCTCCACATCCTCCGGGTTGATGCCCTCTTTTCCCGCCAGTTGTCTGACGTGATCCACAACCTCCTTTTCACGAGCTACATCCTGAATCCGGCCCCGCCCCTTTCTCTTGAGAGATCCTATCTTACGGGCTGCGCTCAACCGCTCGGAAAGCAGCTTTACTATACGTGAATCGATGTTATCGATGTCTTTTCTTAGATCATCAAAGCTCATGAGATTATTCTCCCTATATGGCCGGCCCGCAAAGCGAAGTCGCATAGCACCAGCGACATCATGGCTTCGACCACGGGCACCGCCCTCGGCACGATGCAACTATCGTGCCTGCCTTTGATGGATAAATCGGACGTGCGGCCTGTCTCCAGGCTGACGGTCTTCTGGCTCTTTCCGATAGACGCCGTAGGCTTGAAGGCCACTCGCGCAACGATAGGCATACCGTTGCTCAATCCGCCTGAGATACCCCCTGCGTGGTTGGTGAGTGTGACTATTTTTTTATTTTTTATACTGAAGAGGTCGTTGTGTTGAGATCCCCTCATGGATGCCGCGTTGAAACCGGCGCCGAATTCGACACCCCTGGCGGCAGGGATGGCAAAGAAAGCTTTGGACAGCTCCCCCTCAAGTGTGTCGAAGACGGGTTCCCCCAGCCCGCCGGGTACGTTTAGCGCCAGCGCTTCCACCGTGCCGCCGATGCTGTCGGCTTCCTTCTGTACGGTCTGAATCAGGGCCATCATTTTTTTTGCAGCCGCAGGGTCTGCGCACCTCACCGCGTTCGCATCTACATTCCGTCTTGTGATGTGCGCGGGGCGCGGGCTGGCCTTGATGTCTCCGATCTGCACGGTATGGGCGATTATCTCGATGCCGTGTAATGACAGCAGCTTCCTGGCTACAGCGCCTGCCATGACGAAGCCGGCGGTGATGCGGCCGGAGAACCTGCCACCACCTCGGAAATCGTTGTATTTCCCATATTTGAGGAAGGCCGTGTAGTCGGCATGGCCCGGCCTGGGCCTGGATATGGTCTCACTATAGGCGCTGGAGTCGGCGTCTTTATTCCAGGCCAGCAGGCAGATGGGCGCTCCCGTCGAGGTTCCGTTAAAGATGCCCGAAAGAGCTTCCACCCTGTCCTCCTCTCTGCGCCCTGTCCCGCCGGCGCTGCTCTGCGGTTTGCGGCGGTCCACCTCGGCCTGTATCTCGTCCAATCCGATGGGCAGACCGGCCGGGCAGCCGTCTATCACCACGCCCACACATCTGCCATGGCTTTCTCCGAAGCTTGTCACAACGAACTGTGTGCCGATACTATTGCCCATCTAAAACCACCTCCCCTCCCAGGCTTTTCAGAACCGCCCAGAAGTCGGGATAAGTCTTGGTAACGCATTCAGCTCCCTCTATGACCGTGTCGCCCGCCAGCACGCCCAGT
>CAYVBI010000094.1:0-8042 GCA_964448985.1 uncultured Dehalococcoidales bacterium | reverse complement strand
TTATATCGCCAGGGTGGCCGTGAACAATCCGGCAAACGTTCGCAAGGCCAAGAAAGCCGTTGAGCTGGCTTTCCGCACGCAGCTTGCCGGACTGGGCTTCGCCATGGTAGAGGTCCTTTCAATGTGCCCTATCAACTGGAGGGTTGAGCCGGTGGATGCGCCCGAGTGGATGACAGCCAACATGATCCCGCAGTTTCCTTTAGGCGAATTCAAGGTCATACCGGGGGTCGCCGCGCTGAGGAAGGGGGACAAAAGTTGAGCTGGGAGATAACCGTATCCGGGTTCGGCGGTCAGGGCGTCCTCTTCATAGGGCGGCTGCTCATGGAATCCGCTTTCAAAGCGGGCCTGGAAACGACCTGGCTGCCTTATTACAGCGGTGAAAAGAGGGGTGGGATGTGCTCCTGTTTCGTGAATATCTCGGACGAGAGGATCGGCTCCATCTTTATCACACATCCCGATATTGGTGTGGCTATGAATCCGGCCGCCATGAAAATGCTGGAGCCCACGGTCAAGACCGGCGGGCTTCTGGTTGTCAACACATCTCTGGTTAAAACGAAGTCCAAAAGGCACGACATCAAGGTTGTCTACGTGCCGACCGTCGAGACTGCCAAAGAGCTCGGCGACGAATCGGTAGGCAACCTGATCGCGCTGGGCGCCGTGATCGCCAACACGGACGTCGCCACCACATCCAGCATCATCACGGTGCTGAACCAGATGCTCTCCAAGGACAAACGACAGCTCGAATTGAACAAGGCTGCCCTGCTCAGGGGCTGTGAATATTGCTAGATTCCACTTTCATCGCGTGTAATTGCTAGGACCGCACGGCTAACGGCAGCCTGACCAGCGCTGAAATAAACAGGTCGACACCGTTTAATTGCCTCAAATAGGGGCCGACTTTTTAAGCGGCTGGTAAAATCCAAATGATATTCCCGCCATTGACTATTTTACAATGGCGGCGTAAAATGAAAATGAACAGTTCATTCAGAGATCATCCATGACAGACAGGAAAAGCAGTAAAAACCAGGAACGTTTAGAGCAGCTCATTCATAGTGGGATAAAGCTGTTTGCCAGGCAGAGTTACAACAATATACACATGGCGCAGATAGCGCATGATATGAAGGTTGCGCCCGGCACGTTGTACCTGTACGTGCAAAGCAAGCAGGCATTATTCGATTTTCTGCTAAATTACACATTCAAGGGTGAAACGGATCTTGGGAAAGTGGTCCTGCCGATAAAAATGACCAGGACCGGCTCGACATCGGCTCTGTTGGAAAGACTATACCTGGAGCGTAATCCCTATGGCTTTATTGAGGAGGCCTTGAAAAGGAAATCCGTCAAAGACATTAGGGCCGAGTTTGATGGTATTTTGCGTGAGTTCTATCAGGTCTTTGTTAAATATCGGCACGGCATCGGCATAATCATGGCCTCGGCTGTCGATTTCCCCGAGTTCTACGAGTTTTTCTATAAATATCTGCGGGATTCCGTGGTCCAATTGATGTCGGATTACCTTTCGTCCCGCATAAAAATGGGACTGTTGCGAAAGGTCCCCGATACGCGTGCAACAACGCAGCTGATCCTGGAGACCACCATATGGTTCGCCGTTCACAGACGCGGCGGGATGAACCCCACTATTATGGATGAGAAACTATCTGAAGAGACCGTTGTTGACACGTTACTTAACGCTTTTCTTATCCATAATTGTAATGAAGAATAGTCCGACCCCATCATTAAACACGATAAATATGAATGAATGGTTCACTCAGATAAAGCTGCACGAATAAATATATAAGGAGGAACTGAATGACAGTCCCAACGTACGATCCCAAGGGGCGCAGCGGCGTTTATTCCGGGGATGATCCGCTGGCGATGATTCGCAGGACGATGCTGTATGCAACCGGCATCACCTATGACGAAATCAAAAAGCCTTTCATTGCGGTTGCCAACACCTATACTGAGATACATCCCGGCCACGCTCACCTGCGGTCGATCGTCGAGAGGGTTAAGGCCGGGATTCGCAGCGCCGGGGGGATTCCCTTTGAGTTTGGGACTATTGCCCTGTGCGACGGCCTGGCGGAAGCGCATGATGGTATGAACTATGCGCTGCCCAGCCGCCAGGTAATTGCCGACTCGATCGAGGTCGCCGTGCGCGGTCACCGCTACGATGCGGTCGTGCTGGTTGGCTCGTGTGACAAGATCATTCCTGCCTTGCTGATGGTAGCTGCCAGGCTGGACATACCGGCAATGGTAGTGGTGGGTGGCTCTGCCCCTCCGGGATACTGGGCCAGGGGAAAGGTACAGATATCCACCAAAGCCCAGAGCGAGGAAGCTGGCAAGATAATAGGGCTGGCGCCTGCAATACGAGAAGAGGCGCTTTCATGCCTGTACCCGTGCGCAGGGGCATGCTGGGGAATGGGAACGGCCAACACCATGGCTTGTTTGGCGGAGGCTCTCGGCATGAGCCTACCGGGGGATGGCACTGCCCCTGCCGTTATGGCAAATAAGCTCCGACTGGCGGAGCAGGCGGGCGAAAAGATCATGCAACTTCTCAAGGCGGGCATTACTGCGGGCAAGATAATAACTGCCGCAAGTTTGAAAAATGCGCTGATGGTAGATATGGCGATCGGCGGATCGTTGAATACCGTGCTCCATCTTCCGGCCATAGCCAATGAGGTGGGCCTGCAGTTAGATTTGTCCGAGTTCGACCAGATGGCGCGAGAGACGCCTCACCTGGCAAACGTCGAACCCAATGGACCGTATTACGTGGTCGATTTCGACCGGGCAGGTGGGGTTTCGGGAATACTGAAGCGATTGGAGGGAAAGATAGACGGGTCTGTCATGACGGTCACGGGCAAAACCATGGCCGAGAATATTAAGGGATTCGAGGTTTTCGACGATGAAATCATCCGGCCGTTGGACAATCCCGTTCATCCCTATGGCGGGATCGCTGTATTGAAAGGGAACTTGGCCGAGAGCGGCGCTGTAATTAAGCAGGTCGGCCTACCGAAGGAGCTATGGCGCTTCTCCGGCCCGGCTAAGGTCTATAACTCGGAGGAGGATGCCATAAAGGCCTTGAACGCCGGAGTCATTAAGGCCGGGGATGTCGTTGTAATACGCTACGAAGGGCCCAGGGGTGGGCCGGGTATGAGAGAGATGTCATTTTTCCGCGTGCTTCAGAAGATGCTGGGTCTGGATCAGGCCTTCTATATAGTTACGGACGGCCGTTTTTCCGGGTATAACGAAGGCCCCTGTATTGGATATCTCTCACCTGAAGCGGCGATTGGCGGTGTTATAGCCGTTGTGCAGGACGGAGACGCAATTGAGATCGATGTGGACAAACGTCTACTTCAACTCAAGGTGCCGGATTCGGTTCTCGGTGAAAGAAAAAAGAAAATAGTGCATCCGGAGAAGAAGGTGGCCAGGGGATACCTTGAGATATACAAGGAACTCGTGGGGCCGGCGGACCAGGGGGCAGTTCTAAGAATAAATAAATAATGAGGATGTAACTCAAATGCAGAAAATGTCACCTACGGCCAACAAAGAATACCCCTTCGGGAAAGGGCAGGCGCATTTTATCCTGGTTGTAACCTGTTTGCTATATTTGATCAATTACATGGACCGGCAGGTATTTTCTGTCGTTCAAGAGCCGATGAGGCTAGCGCTGGGGCTTACGGACACCCAGTGCGGCATAATACAGACGGCATTCGTGGCGGGTATGGGATTGTTCTCACTCCCGCTGGCCTATGTGGTGGACAGATGGTCGAGGAAAAAGGCCATCGGCATTATGGCAATCTTATGGAGCGGGTTTACTTTCCTGACAGGTCTGGGTAAAAACTTTGTAACGCTTCTTGTGCCGCGCACTTTTGTCGGGCTGGGCGAGGCCGGCTTCACATCTGGGGGGACGCCGCTCATCACCACGGCTTATCCCAAGCGCATGAGGGCAACAGTGCTGGGCATCTTCAATATCGTTGTGCCCCTGGGATCTGCTGTGGGGATGGCGCTGGGAGGTTTCATTGCCGTCAAGTACAACAGTTGGAGCGCACCGTTTTTCTTTTTCGCCATTCCCGGCATCATTGTGGGCATCATGGCCTTTTTTCTGAAGGACTATAAGACGGTCCCGGCCGTCAAAGGCAAAGATCAGAAAAGCGAGAGTTTTTTCTCATCCGCGCTGTCATTATTGAAGATACCGTCTCTGCTGAGGCTCTATATCGGATATATCATGCTGCAGATCATGTTTATTTCAATATTGACCTGGCTTCCGACTTATATGATCAGGGCACAGGATATAAAGGCGGATCTGGCCGGGCTACTGACGGGAGTGATCGGTTTGATGGGGATCGTAGGCGCATTTCTCGGCGGCGTGCTGGCTGATAAATGGCAGAAGACTAATCCCAGGGCACGCATGCTGGTTCCTGCAATAGCCATGGTGACTGGCGCAGCATGCATGATCGCTGCATTTGTATTTAATGTGCAGGGCATCGGGTATGTGCTGGCCTGCCTTTTCGGGGTGTTTTCAACCGTGGCCCTGCCGCCTCTGACCGCGGTGACGCAGGATGTCACGCCGCTCGAAAAGAGAGGGCAAGCGTGGGGCATGAACGTTCTGCTGGCAAACCTGCTTGGCGCCGCCTGGGCGCCGGTATTGATAGGCCTGTTGTCTGATGCGCTGGGCGCGGGGGCAAACGGCCTGAAAACCGCACTACTCATCAGCACCAGTTTCGGCATAATAGCCGGTATCTTTTTCTTCCTAAGTTCCAGGCACTATCCGCGGGATGCGGCTAGGATAAGCCAGCTTGCAGCCGCAAATGAATAAACCGCGGGCCGGCTAAGCGGAGGTTATATAAAGTCGAACATGTTGCCGAGATATTTAATCGACGGTTTCCATGCGGCCAGCCTTGAAAACAACCCGGTTGGCAGCCCGGCAGAACGCTTTGCGCACATATATTTGCCGCCGGGCTATTATGAGGAGCAGGACCGCAGTTATCCTGTAAATTACCTGCTGCACGGACACGGCGGCAACTGTCGCAAGGTGACCGTGTCCAATAGCTCGGACATTGATAAGCTGGCCGGATTCCTTCCGCCGGAATTGCTGGCCCAGGTCGATACTGCCAGGCTTCCCACCTATACCAGGCTCGATGAACTGATTGCCTCAGGAGAGTTGAAGCCGTTTATCCTCGTCCAGCCTGATGGCAGCCTTCATCTCCCCAAGATCGATCATTCGAAGGACCTCATCACAGGAGAGCCTGCCACCAAGGGCAGCTTCTACATAAACTCGCCGTTCACCGGCAACTTTGAAGATCACATAATAAATGACGTGATTGGATATATTGACTCTCACTACCGTACGGCTGCGGACAGGTCCCACCGTGCTGTAGTAGGGGAGTCCATGGGGGGCTACGGCGCTCTGAGCTTGTCCCTGCACCACCCGAATGAATTCGCTGCGGTTGCCGCCCTGAGTCCCGCCAATTTCACGGTTGACCATCTATCATGGAAGCTGCGCATGCCGATTCTGGAGAAGCTGTTGGGCGCAAAGGCGGGCGCCGACGTGAGCGATCTGTGGCTGAGCGATATACTCGACACACTTGACCTTGTATATTCGCACGATGCGCCCCTTGTGCCGTCAGTAAGGCGTGATGCCTCCGGGAAGATCAATTCGTATGACCCCGGTGCGGCAGCAGCCTGGGCAAGATATGATCTGAACAACATGATTGATAGCGTTTCCTCGCCGTTCAAAGGGGTGTCACTGCTGATAAACTGCGACAAAAGTGACGACTTCGGGCTTGGTGGTGAAGTGGCGAGAATACATGAAACGTTGGTGCGCAACCACATAAAGCATGAGTTCGATCTATATTCCGACCCTGCAGCCGTTCTCTCGCCGCACATGTTCGGCATCGCGTACCATATCATCCCGGCAATCTGTTTTTGCAGCCAAATTATCTCAGAGGACTGACATTTGAATATGCGGTCAGATAAATCAATAACAGTTTCCAACAATAAATGAGCCGAGGAAGAATAAATTTGTTAAATAGGGAGGCTAGATATGATCAAGAATAGACAGTTGGCTTTTCGAATCATCATTGTAATATCTGTTCTTGTGGCATTTACAGCGGGATTGGTCCTTTCCGTCTCCAATGATTTCTACGGGCCGTTTTGCACGATAGTGACATGGTCGGATGGGCGGCACGCTCTTTTCGCCAATAATGAGGACAACTCCGATGCGCGAGGCGGCCGTATCTGGTTCAAACCTGCGGAAAATGGCAAACACGGATATGCTCTCTTTGGCTATCGCGTTATGAGTATAGGTGACATATGCATTGGCGGGATAAATGACCAGGGACTGGTGTTTGACATGAATGCGGTTCCGAAAGTGAAATTGCGGCAGGGAACTGGAAATCAAATGGTGCCCGGATCGTTCTTTTATGAGATACTGGAGAAAGGCTCTACGGTGAAGGATGTAGAAGAGCTGGCAAAGGGCAAGGACCTGCCGCTATTGACTACTCAGCAGGCGCATTTTGCCGATCGAAATGGTGATGGCGTTGTTCTCGGCATCGGCCCGAACGGCGATTTGTCCGTGACCCGCAAATCCGGTGATTATCTTATCTCAGTCAATTGGAACCTGGCCTTTGGCGAAAATGCCCCTGGAAGGGATAAAGATTGGCGATATGACAAGGCCGTCGAGACAATCAAGGCATCAGGTGAGATATCCACCTCGAGCGCTGCCGGCGTCTTGACTGCGGTCCGGCAGCCCAGTACGGTGTACTCATACATTGTCGATATCCAAACCAGCAAAGCCGATTTCTACAAATCGGGCGATTTCAGTAAAAAGGTAACGCTGGACATGAAGACGGAGATATTAAAAGGCGCGCATGAGTATGATATTGCCCAACTGTTCGATCAGCAGGAGAGAAAAGGCCCGGACCTGGCGGCTTCGATTCTGGCGCTCCTGGCGATAATTGTGGCAGGAGTCCTGGCAACATGGTTTGCCTTAAAGGAGAAAAGCCGCATCATCCGGAAGGTTGCCATGGTTCTGGCAGGTGGAGTCCTGTTTGCTGCGCTAGGATTTTTTGTGCGCATACCGTTGCAGGCCGTGCCTATTCCTGACCTTGTGACCGTGACCTTGTATGTCCTTTTCACAGGGGCCCTGGTTTTCATCGTCGGAATTTTATTTAAACCCACGGAAGCGTTGCTAATATCTTTTCTTGGCCTGATTCTGGGTGCGACCCAATTTTACCAGGTGGCAGGAAGCCCGGACGGCGTTCTTGCTGCGCTGGCTATGGCCCTACTTTCATACGGCTCCGCGGCTATTGTCGTCTCTTTGCTGCGCAATAAGAGGTTATGGATGCCAGTTTTATTCGGGTTGCTTGCCATGACCCTTGTGCCGCTGCCCTTTATCTACTGGTACTATACTGCTATCCTTCCGTCGGCTAGATACGTGGCTATCTATAGCCTGATTCTCTTTGGCATAAACGTGATTTCCGTTCCTGTCGCCTTGACGGTCATCTGGGCCGTCAGGACATTGCAGCGCAGGATGACGAAACCAGTTGCCGCTTCAGAGGTAAAGTAATCTGCTAGCCGATGTGCAAATAATAAGTAGGAAAGGGTTGATTAATATAAGTTCTGGATTTACAATCTTCAGCATACCCGCGTGCCGTTTCTCAAATAGAAATCCAAGGAGGCATCCATGGTCACGAAAACAAAGGGTATCGGGGACCTTTTCAAGGAAGTAATCGATAAAGGGCTTTGCACCGTATGCGGGGCTTGTGTGGGGGACTGCCCTTACGTGGTTTTTTACAGGGGAAGAATACGTATGCTGGACTTCTGCAACAGGACGGAAGGTCATTGCTACGAGTATTGCCCCCGCACATATACCGACCTGGACGCCATAAGCAATAAAATCCACAGCACGCCATACACGGGTGACGAGATCGGCACTGTTAAAAAGGTCCTGATGGCCAGGGCCGGGGACGCCAAGACCAGGACCAAAGGGCAGTACGGCGGCACCGTCAGCGCGCTGCTGGCCATGGCTCTGGACAACGGCCTGATCGACG
>CAYVBI010000093.1:0-8050 GCA_964448985.1 uncultured Dehalococcoidales bacterium | reverse complement strand
AAAGCGTGGACAGCATGCGCATGCGGCGCTGCTCCTCGGGGAATGTATAGTTGTGGGTATCCAGGATAATGCGGGTGATGTCCGGGAGTTCCGGCAAGTTTTCGCTGTGGCTCTCCGGGTGGTCGAGGTGAACCGTGATGAGGTTGACCAGCTCAGGGTCGAGGCAGGCCACCAGCATGGATGGATCATAAAATGTTCCCCCGCCGTCGCGATACCTCTGGCCGTTGAGATCGCCCGGCTCGATATAGGTGTTCATGCTCCAGCCGGCGGCGACGGCCCTGGTAATGGGGGCTTCCAACACCTTCCAGGTGCGCCCACCGAATTCGAAATGCCTGTCCGGGCCTGTCATGCCCAGAAAATCCGTGAAGCCGTCGGCGCGCGCTGCAGTTACGGTCAGGGGCAATTTAATATCATCGAAGGTCAGCTTCTCAGGACTGGCCGCACCCGTGTACTCTTTAAGCTTTTGAGCCAGAAATTCCTGCAGCGGGTCGAGGTTGCCCCATCCCTGCCAGAAACGCAGGGGATTGCGGTTCATTCTGACCAGCCTGTCTGTACGCAGGTTGGCGATGAAGTCCTCCAGGTCCTTCAGGGCATGCTGTGCCGCGGGCCTGTACATGTCGGGATGGCGCGCAGCGGCCACCTGTACAGCGTGGAAGAAGCTGTTGAGCACACCCGCAGAGACCCCGTAGATCTGCTTTATCTCCCCGCCTCCCCGCCTGAAGCCCTCGTCCACGGTGCGCGCGGTGACCAGCCCTCCAAGTATGCCCGAGAAGCCGCCGGCGCCGTAGATGATATTTGCCGGCCGGTCGAAGGGGAAGCTGTCAAGCTGGCCGTTCAGTATCTCGCTGAAGCGGGCCATGATTGCCACGCGGTCCCTGGATGATTCGCGCATGTTGGTGGCGGCCTCGGTCGAGCCCACGTAGGGCAGGTCCGCATGGCCGGCGGCCGGCAGATGGCCATTTGTCTTGATCGTTTCCATGGAGAAAGCGGGCTGTTTTTCCTTTACCTTTTGCAGGAGCTCACGCTGCCGGCGCAGCAGGTCCAGGTAATAATCGGCCAGTATGGTCTGATTACGCTCGTGCTGCGAGTGCATGATGAAGACCGAGGTAATAAAGTTGAGCTTCCATTTGCGTACCTCAGCATGCGGTTTGGTGCGAAGTATAGGGCGCGGGTCCTTAGCCTCGAGGTCGGCCACGATGGCGCCCGCATCCACTATGGGCGGCCGGCAGTCGTAAACATACTTGCCGTTCATGGTGGATGGGCTGGTGGAGAGCAGCGTACTGACCGCGGCTATGATTGCATCAACGAGCGGCGCATCCTGCGGCGGGCCCATGTGCATGAACTGGTAAGGGCACTGCAGAGTATCGTCGGGCGGGCCGAACATAGTAAAGATGGCGTCACGGTCCATAGTGCATATATAAAGCGGAACGCCCAGGTCGGACACCTTTAACTGCAGGGGCGTTCCTTTGGCTGCGCCCGCGTATAAATTCAGGCGATTTTCCAGCCACTTCCTCAATGGATTGAGGTTGGACCGTCCGTACCATGGGTTGGTATTAAACGAGCGAATCTGGCCGCCGCGGGCCTTCGAGAGGAAGTTGCGAAAATCACCGATGGCTGTGGAAGCTTTACCCCATTTCTGCGCATCTTTTTTAGCAGCCATGGCCAGCGCAAATGCTGTTGCCGTCAGAGCTCCGCCGCTGACACCATAGATGCGCCCGATAGGCTCATTCTTTTCAAGGAGTTTTTCGGCTCGGTCCAGTTCCCTCACTATATAAGGCAGGTCGCCCAGCTTGGACGCCTGGAAGATAACTGAGGTAGCGACTGGCATGCGCTATTTTAGCAGAAATAGCTGATGGGTAGCATTATATGAATTGGCGCTGTTGCTCCATACACGTTCACTGTCTGCCCTTGATCACCAGTTTCTTCTCTCCCCAGATGCGGCGGACGAATGCATCGCCCTTGGCGTTGCGATAGTCAAAGTCGCTACGGGTCATGCTGGTGAGATTGACTTCGATGCCGGTGGCGTCTTCGAAAACGGCTACAACCTCCATTATCATATCTCTACTCATATCCCCGACGATAAGCAGGTCGAGGCCATCCTCAGGGATCCTCTCCAACCTGGCGGCCTCGCCGTGTATGAGGGCGAGGTTGATGGTGGTTATGTCCCTTAACTGGTCGCGGAGGTGATCGACGACTGACTGGAGGGTGAGGATTGTCCTGGGCCCTGATTCCGACGGCAGTTCCATCGCTTCGCTCTTCTCAGCAGTATCGTCAACCGCATTCGTTGCGGCGGCCGGCGCGGGAAGTTCGATGACATCGGGCAGCGGCTGACGGCCGTGATTGGGAATCACACGGGTGCCCGGTATAATGGGCTTATCGCCGTCTTCCAGAGGGGCGTGTTTGAACGATTCGGTCATAGCAATAGCATGCTTTATCTCAGGTGGACGCTGCTTAACTTCCTCGTCTGCGAATTCGATAGTGGGAGGAGTACGATCTTCCTTGCCGGCGACGGCAGGAGCGGGGGGCGCAGCGGCTGCGGGACGTTTATCCGCGTATGATTCCAGGATAATCTTCCTCCACTGCGCCAGCAGTGGGAAGCTCTTAACGACTTCATAATACTTGAGGTTGCCCTGAACACGTGAAGTGAACAACCCGGCGTTCTCAAGATAGCCGAGCTCCCGGCGTACGGCATTCAGCGGCTCCCCGGTCAAACGGGCCACTTCCCGGGTGTAATATCGCCTGCCTGTGTTGCGTAAAAAGAGGTAGAGTACGTTGCGCTTGGCCTTTGAAGTGATAAAATATTTTAAATTAGACATCGCTGAACACCTATTATGTTCCAATGTACAATGAATGTTGTCTTTTTTCAACTTTGCCTGCATTTTCCTGATATTTGAAGGTGTATGCCTTTAAATTCCACGATGAAACATCCTGTATTATGTTAAAATCTTTTGCAAGGATGTATGCATGGAGGTTGCGATGGAGACGAAAAACCTGAGGCAGACGGCGGTCTTCAAGGCGAAGGCGAAAGCAGTTTATGAGCTGCTGATGGATGCTCAAAAGCACGCTGCACTGGCCGGGGACGAGGCTACAGTAATCAGCCGTAAAGTTGGCGGGAAATTTAACATAGGCGGCTATATCGAGGGCACCAACCTGGAGCTGGTTCCGGGTCAGCGTATCGTACAGTCCTGGCGATACGAAGATTGGCCGAAGGGCCATTATTCAAAGACGACGTTCGCCTTTAAAGAAGAAAACGGCAAGACCAAGATGACGTTCACGCAGGTCGGCATCCCCGCCCAATTCTACGAGGATATCAAACAGGGATGGGTAGATTACTACTGGACTCCCATGAAGGAAATATTCGAAAAGTAGGCGACTATATAAACGGAGGAATCATACTATGGATAAAGTGAAGATTGGACCCCAGCCGCTGGTATTCCCCATGCCGGCATTCCTGGTAGGAGCCAATGTCGAAGGCAAACCGAATTTTATGACGGTTGCCTGGGGCGGTATCGCCTGCGGCGAGCCGCCCATGGTGTCGGTGGGCATCCGCCACCCGCGCTATACGCTCAAAGGGATGCAGGAGAACATGACCTTTTCCGTCAACGTGGCATCGTCCGACCAGGTAAAAGAGGTGGACTTCTGCGGCATCAGAACCGGCGCCAAGGTGGATAAGGTGAGGGCCTGTAAGTTTAAAGTTTTCTACGGAAAAGTCGAAACTGCACCCATGATCGAACAATGCCCGGTCAATCTGGAATGTAGAATCGAGCATATGCTGGACCTAGGCAGCCATGTGCTCGTGGTGGGCAGGATTGAGGAGACTTATGTCTCCAGCAAGTGCTTCACCGGGGAACATCCTGATGTCAAAAAGATCCGGCCCATAGGCTGGACCACGTTGCCCGCCAATGTCTATCAGGAACTGGGAGAGACCGTCGGCAAGGCCTTCAAGATCGGGCTGGAACTGAAATCGTAGTATCGTAATTTTGACACTTATCCGGCTTCATGTTACTTTTATAAATGAAAATGATTTTCAATTAGCGATAGAAACATGGCTGACAAGGATGTTACGGCAGAGCTGAAGAAGCGGGGATACAAGCTTACACCGCAAAGGAAGGCCATTATTTCCATGCTGGGCAATTGCAGCGAGCACCTGAGGCCGGCTGACATCCATGACAGGCTGCACAAGAAATATCCCGGTATCGGCCTGGTTACGGTGTACCGCACGCTGGACCTGCTTCAGGAGAACGGCCTGCTCTGCGAGGTCCACATAGGCGACTCCTGCCGCAGCTATCTTAAACGTCATCGCCCGGGGCAGCACCATCATCACGTGATCTGCCGCGAGTGTGGCAGGGTGGCAGACTTCACGGACTGCGAATTGGACCGGTTGAAACAGCGCCTGGAACGGGATACGGGTTTCAGCATCAATCGCCACCTGCTGGAATTTATGGGATTGTGCCCGCAGTGCGGGACTAAAGAAGGGTCAAGGAGCTGATATGTTCAAACACTCACTGATCATCGTGCTTACAGCGGCAATGATTATAACTGCGGCCTGCAACACCCCTGCACCCGCACAGGTCAATGGGAAAATAGGTGTGGCTGTGACGGTCCTTCCCCAGCAGGAGTTCGTAAAGCGTGTGGGCGGCGATAAGGTTGATATCACGGTCATGGTCCCGCCGGGCGCCAGCCCGCATACATATGAAGTTACTCCCGCACAGATGGTGCAATTGAGCAAGGCTAAGGTCTATTGCAAAGTCGGTTCACCCATCGAGTTCGAGCTCGCCTGGCTGGATAAGCTGTTAGCCCAGAACAAAGATATACTGGTGGTTGACTGCAGCGAGGGCATAAAGTTAATCGAGAGCGACGATCCCGATGAGCCGGGTATGGACCCGCATATCTGGACCTCCCCGCGCAACGTAAAAATCATGGTGCAGAACATTTGCCAGGGCCTGTCGCAGATAGATCCGCAAAACCGGCAATACTATGAACAAAACCGCGATTCATATCTGAAAGACCTGGATGAGCTGGATACGGAGTTGGGCGCCCTCTTGAAGGGCACTGTCTCCCACACCTTTATAGTCTATCATCCCGCCTGGGGATATTTCGCACGGGATTACGGCTTGCGGCAGCTCGGCATTGAGCAGGAGGGCAAGGAGCCGAAAGCTGCTTATATGTCCAGGCTGATCAACGAAGCCCGGTTGCAGAATATCAAGGTGATTTTCGTTTCCCCTGAGTTCGACTCCAGGAATGCTGAGGCCATCGCACAGGAGATCGGCGGCAGAGTGGTGATCATTGATCCCCTGGCCGGAGACTACCTTGATAACATGCGGGAGGTAGCGTCGGCTTTTAAGGAGGCTTTGAAATAACCTTGGCATCCAATGATATTGTCAGACTGGAAAACGTCTGGGTGAGCTATAACGGCACACCCGCCCTGGAGGACGTCAACCTGAGAGTAGATGAACATGACTTCCTGGGTGTGATCGGCCCCAACGGGGGAGGGAAGAGCACGCTGCTTAAGGTCATACTGGGGCTGATCAGACCGCAGCGCGGCACAGTCACGGTGCTCGGCAGCCAGCCGGGCAGGAGCCGCAACAGGATGGGCTACGTCCCGCAGCACAGCAATTACGACCATGACTTCCCTGTGAGCGTGATGGAGGTTGTACTGATGGGACGCTATGGGAAGAGGGGTATGCTGAAACCTTATAACGGATCAGACAGGGAGGCTGCCGAGAAGGCGCTCGTACGGGTGGGTATGCTTTCACATGCAGGTACCCAAATCGGGCAGCTTTCGGGCGGCCAGCAGCAGCGGACCTTTATCGCCAGAGCGCTTGTCTCCGATCCGGCATTGCTGTTGCTGGATGAGCCGACTGCAAGCGTGGATTCGGCCATGCAGACCGATTTCTATGAGTTGCTGGAAGAGCTTAAGAAGGAGATGGCTATTATCATGGTGTCCCACGATATCGGCGCCGTCTCGGTATTTGTGGATAAAATAGCCTGTCTTAATGTGCGGCTCTATTATCACGGTTCACGAGAAATCACGCCGGAGATACTTGAGGCGACCTACAAATGCCCGGTTCAACTTATCGCACACGGCGAAATACCGCATCGCGTGTTGAAGGAACATTAAACATGTTCGAGGCCTTTCAGTTCGAGTTCATGCGTAATGCCATGATGGCAGGATTGCTGGCTTCCGTTGCCTGTGGCCTGGTGGGTGTTTATGTAGTGGTCAAAAAGATCGTATCTATGAGCGGAGGAATTGCGCATGCCTCTTTTGGCGGAATCGGGCTGGGCTACCTGTTGAATTTCAGCCCTGTACTGGGCGCAATGTTCTTTTCACTGCTGTCAGCGCTGACTATGGGACTGGTGACGCGCAGGACAAGGCTGCCGGAGGACACGGCCATCGGAATATTATGGGCGCTCGGCATGGCGCTGGGCGTCATATTTATCGGTCTTTCGGCAGGATTTGCGCCCGACCTGATGAGCTATCTCTTCGGCAACATCCTGACCGTGCCAATGAGCGACCTGTATCTCATGGCTGCGCTCGACTTCGTTATAGTGGCTTTGACCGTCGCCTTTTACAAGGAGTTCCTGCTGCTCTCCTTCGATGAGGAATTTGGCACCGTTGCGGGGATGCCCGTAGACGGCCTCTACCTGCTGCTGTTGTGCATGGTGGCGCTTACCGTCGTTGTACTCATACGTGTGGTCGGCATGATACTGGTAATCGCAATGCTGGCCTTCCCCGCGGCAATGGCCAGGCAGTTCACCCATGACATTAAGAAAATGATGATGCTGGCCGTGATTTTCGGCATGATATTCACCTTTGGCGGGCTGTGGATATCATATATACTCAACCTTGCATCAGGAGCCACCATAATACTGCTCAGCGGCCTGGCGCTGCTGTCAACATATATAGTGGCTGGACTGCGACACAGGACGAAAGTACGCTTTACACCTTAAGGCTGTCATAGTATGATGGCGGCGTTTCCAAATATATTTCTGAGGATGTATTGATGAGGAACGTGATTGTTATTGCCATGTTACTATTGCTGGCAGCGTCGGGCTGCATCACCGTCGATATGGGTGGTGGCGCTGCGAACAAGGCGCCGGTCGTGGTTAAATTCACGGTCAGCCCCGCTTCCATTAATCCGGGAGAGGCGGCCATACTTTCCTGGGAGGTGCAGAATGCTTCCTCCGTCAGCATCGATCCGGGTATACCCGCCGCAGCCTCAACAGGCGCGGAAAAGATAGCTCCGGCATCGACCACCACGTATATCTTAACGGCCAGCAACAGGGCCGGCTCCACCATATCCACGGCGCTGCTGACCGTTGCGGGCACCAGTGGCACGCCCGCTTCCGGGCTGCCCGTAATAATATCATTCTCAGCTTCCCCATCCAGTATCAGCCCCGGGGCCTCTGCGGTATTAAGCTGGACAACATCCAATGCCACCGGCGCCACGATCAGTGGCATCGGCGCCGTCGGCACCAGCGGCGCCACATCCGTCAGTCCCGCCGTGACTACGACGTATATTCTGACAGCAACCAACGGTACAAACTCGGTAACTGGCGCGACCAGTGTGGCGGTGACCGGAACTTCCACCGCGCCTCCGGTATCTTCATCTCGGCCCACCATTCTCTATTTTACAGCCAGCCCCTCCAACGTGGCGCTGGGAGGTTCGACCGTTCTCAGCTGGGATGTGCTTAATGCATCGTCGGTGGTTCTTCAAGGATACGGACCTGTGCAACCATCCGGGAGTATGACTATATACACCTCGGGCACGGGGGCAATTACTTTCCAATTGACCGCCCAGAACTCTGCAGGCTCCAGCAATGCCAGCACCACCATATCGGTCTCTGCCTCGCCTGCGCCGGTGTATTGATGAACAACCGTATGTGAATTCAAGGCCGGGGCCGGCAAAATACTGCCCGGCTATTTTGTTTGGACACAAAATAACCTTGTGATATGATTGATGGAAGCGGCCCCGGCCGCTTCCATTATTTTTATTTAGGAGGCCAGGCCAGTGAAAATAGCGGTTCTCAACGGCAGCCCCAAGGGCGA
>CAYVBI010000092.1:0-8071 GCA_964448985.1 uncultured Dehalococcoidales bacterium | reverse complement strand
GCAAGTCCTTGTGTGCTTCGATTGAGCAAACACAATATATTGTGATGCTTATCTTAATACCTCGCTTGCCGGGGGATTTTGGACGGGCGACATTCAGTGTGAGAGATAAACCATGACCCCTGAACAAATCAACGGATCCAATAACGGCGAATATACTGCAGAAAATATCCGCGTCCTGGACGGACTGGAAGCGGTACGCATGCGGCCGGGTATGTACATCGGCGACACCGGCAAGGACGGCCTCCACCACCTGGTCTACGAGATCGTCTACAACAGCATCGATGAGGCAATGGCCGGCTTCTGCGACAAAATACAGGTCACCATCAATGCAGATAACTCTGTAACAGTCTCCGACAACGGCAGGGGAATACCTGTCGATATACATCCGGAAAAGGGCGTCTCGGCTCTGGAAGTGGTGATGACAACCCTGCATGCCGGCGGCAAGTTCGGCGATGGCGCCTACAGCGTCTCCTCAGGCCTGCACGGTGTCGGCGCATCGGTGGTCAGCGCCCTTTCTTCCTGGCTGCGGGCCGAGGTATACAGAAACGGCAAGATCTGGCGGCAGGAATACAAGGTCGGTATCCGCCAGGCGGACGTGAAGTCCGTGGGGAGGACCGACCATACGGGAACCACCATCTCGTTCATGGCCGACACCGAGATATTCGGGGAGATCAGCTATGATTTCAATCAGCTGGCTGAGCGCCTCCGTGAGCTTGCTTTCCTGAACAAAGGTACCGAGATCAGCCTCAAGGACGAGCGCGCGGACCGCGAGACCAATTATTTCTTCGAAGGCGGTATTGCCAGCCTGGTCAGGCGCATCAATAAGAACCGTCAGGTACTCGATAAGTCTATCTATATCGCCGGCAGGGTCAACAGCACTGCCGTAGAGATCGCCATACAGTATAACGACGGCTATTCGGAGAACGTAACAGCCTTTGCCAACTGCGTCAATACCAAGGAAGGCGGCACCCATATGACAGGGTTCCGCGCCGCCTTAACACGGGTGCTTAACGACTATGCCAGAAAGAACAAGTTCCTAAAGGAAAATGATCCCAACCTGTCGGGCGAGGACATCCGAGACGGCCTGACGGCAGTGGTCAGTGTAAAAGTCGGGTCGCCCCAGTTCGAGGGTCAGACCAAGGCCAAGCTGGGCAACCCTGAAGTGAAGGGACAGGTTGAATCGATAGCCAGCGACGGGCTTAACGAGTACCTGGAGAAGCACCCCGACGAGGGCAAATCGATAATAGACAAGTGCCTGCTGGCCGCCAAGGCCCGTGAAGCTGCCCGCAAGGCGCGCGACCTCATACTCAAGAAAACCGGCCTCGAGTTCGGCACGCTGCCGGGCAAACTGGCGGACTGCGCCAGCAACAACCCGAAGGACTGTGAATTATACCTGGTGGAGGGCGATTCCGCCGGCGGCTCAGCCAAGCAGGGGCGTGACCGCAATTTCCAGGCCATCCTCCCGTTGCGCGGCAAAATACTCAACGTGGAAAAAGCCGCGAAGGACAAGATCTTCGACCACGAGGAGATACGGGCACTGATTACTGCCATGGGCACAGGCGTCAGCGACGGTTATGATTACAGTAAACTGCGCTACCATCAAATCATCATCATGACGGATGCCGACGTGGACGGCGCGCACATCCGCACGCTGCTTTTAACCTTCTTTTACCGCAACATGTTTGACATAATTGATAAAGGGCACCTTTTCATCGCACAACCGCCCCTGTACCGGCTGGCATCCGGCAAACAGCAGCACTGGGTTTACTCGGACGCCGAGAAAGAGACAAAGCTGGCCTCTATGAAGAGCAGCAAAGTGGACGTGCAGCGTTACAAGGGTTTAGGCGAGATGAGTCCCGAGCAGCTCTGGGATACAACCATGAATCCCGCCACGCGCACGTTACTTAAAGTGCGTGTCGACGACGCTATGAAGGCGGACGAGATATTCCACATATTGATGGGCAGCGATGTGCCGCCACGTAAGTCTTTCATACAAGCCCATGCGCGCAGCGTCAAGAATCTCGATATATAAGGCTTCTTAAGATCAAGCCTTATACAGTTTATGCTCAGCAATGTATAGCCCTACTGCATCGGGCACCAGGTAGCGCACCGACTTTCCCTCCCTTACTCTTTGCCTGATACAGGTGGAGCTTATGCTCAGATAGGGTTCACCCATATATAAGATCCTTTCGGCACTTCCCGGTATAGCCTTTTCCAGCTCCGCCGAGCCGGGCTTTGCAACTCCAGGACGTGGGAAAGCCACAATCCTGGCCATCTTTGACAGGCGGTAGGGCGCCTTCCAGGAAGGCAACTCAGCCACGCTGTCCCACCCAAGCAGCAGGAACAGCTCTGCATTGTGCCCCGTTTCTTCTGCCAGCTGTTCTATCGTGTCAACCGTATAAGTGGGGCCCGGTCGCTTCACCTCGATTAATGA
This sequence comes from uncultured Dehalococcoidales bacterium, assembly GCA_964448985.1. Lineage (GTDB taxonomy): Bacteria > Chloroflexota > Dehalococcoidia > GIF9 > UBA5629 > CAIMUM01. The sequence continues at coordinate 5,637 of CAYVBI010000092.1, read as the reverse complement.
AAGGCTGAAGGCCTGATTTGTAGCTATGGCCAGGCCGACCATCTCGATCCGCTGCTCGGCGCAGGTCACTGCATATGTCGATTTCATCCAGGGATCGCCGGCCGGTATGAAAATTACTTTATCAAGCTCCAGCCCGACCCTCGCCATCTCGGCGATAACAAGGTGCGCCATGTGGGGTGGATCGAATGTGCCGCCCACTATCCCCAATTTCATTTTCTATCACGCCCGTCTACAGGTTTTGGTCTGAAAATTACTTCCGCTGCCTGTTCGGCGTATGGCCTGTTTCTTATTTCCAGGACCATCCTGTGCACCTCTGAGACCAATTCATCCAGACCGCTCTTCTCCAGCGCCGATATCATGATACAGGCCAATCCCGTGCCAGCCAGACTTTTCTTGACATAATCTTTAGCTCCTTCGTCGTCCAGGCTGTCTGCCTTGTTGATCGCGATTATTGCCGCCTTCTGTGCCAGCCCGTCATCAAATGCCTGTACCTCGTTCCTGAGGTCCTCAAAATCCCCTTTTAGATCGGCTGAGCTCGCATCCAGCAGGTAAACTATGGCATAGGCACGGCCTGCTTGATACAGAAAACCATTTCCTAAACCCTTGCCCAGGCTGGCGCCTTTAATAAGAGCGGGCAACTCCACCCAGGTCAGCCTGTTTACACCATCGTCAACCACTCCCAGCGACGGCAACCTCGTTGTAAACTGATAATCGGCGATCTCGGGACGCGCTGATGAAAGTGCAGAGAGCAGCGTCGATTTCCCACTGTTGGTAAATCCGATTATACATACGTCGACAACCAGTCTCATCCTGAGTATTATGTCATGCTGCTGGCCTTCCTCGCCCTGCTGGAAAATCTTGGGCGCCTTCCTTGTTGAAGTTGCATAGTGAACATTACCCTTTCCACCCCTTCCACCCTTGGCCAATTGTATCTTTTGCCCATCCTTAAGCAGGTCGGCTACAATCAGCTCGCGATCGTTGTCCTTTACAAAAGCGGTAGTTCCCACCGGCACCTTGATTACAAGGTCCTCAGCATCTATGCCATGCATCCTGTTTTTGCCGCCAACCCCACCGTTACCAGCCTTGAAGATACGCTTATGTTTAAAAGATGACAGACTATCGATGTCGCTGTCGGCGTACAGATAAATATCTCCCCCTTTGCCTCCATCGCCGCCATCAGGCCCACCGAAAGGCAGAAATTTTTCCCTCCTGAAACTGGCCAGTCCGCTTCCTCCACAGCCGGCCTTCACCTGTATTTCTACATTATCCACAAACATATCGTTTATTGTATTCTATTTTATCTATAGTTAATATAGTAGTCTCATCATAGTCATTATAAGATGGTTGATTGTGTGGATGATAGCATCGGATAATGGCGAGAGCAATCCGATAGAGGGAATGGCTGTTTAAAACAGGGAAGAAGTTATCAACAAAAAGGGGATTTTTTTCCACAATGGGAGAACAGGGCTAAGATGATCCGCGGGATTTCAACATAAGACGAATATCTTCGATGGACTTACTGAGCTGTGAGTCAGAGCTTATATTCATAGCAATCCTATCGTAGCCATGGATAACTGTTGAGTGATCGCGATTGCCCAGGACCCTGCCTATCTCGGCGAGGTGGGTATGGTTCTGCTGACGCAACAGGTACATGGCGATATGACGGGCCCGGGACGTCTTGAGATCCCTTTTCTTGCCCGTTATGTCATCCGGCGAAATGGCGAAATAATCTGAAACGGCATTTATAATGGCCGTGGCTGTGTAATGACCGCTGCTCTGCCGTGAAGCTGCAATCATATCGTTGAGGAATGTTTTAACGGCATCGAGGTCAAGAGTCGTATTACTCATGCGGGAATATGTAGAAAGGCGAATGAGCGCACCTTCCAGGACCCTTACACTGCCGTGGAAATTAGTTGCAAGGAAATTGAGAATGGCGTCATCGAACTTAGTTTGAAGGAGTGAAGATTTAAGATCAAGGATAGCCAGCCGTGTTTTGTGATCGGGAGGAAAGATATCCGCCACCAGCCCTCCCTCCAGGCGGGAGCGCAGGCGTACGTTAAGCGACTCGATCTCTTTGGGAGGCCGGTCGCACGATATTACAACCTGCCTGTTATCCGCTAAAAAGTCGTTGATAATATGGAAAATACATTCCTGAGTTTGATTTTTTCCGCTGAGGAACTGTATATCGTCCAGCAGCAATAAGTCCACCCTGCTGAACTTACCGCGGAATTCCTCGGCCTTCTTGCTGCGTATAGCTATGATGAACTCGTTGGTGAATTGCTCGGCGCTCATGTAAAGAGTATTGACCTCTCTGGATCTGGCCGCCTGCGCGATGGCGTGCAGAAGGTGAGTTTTGCCGGTACCGGTACTGCCGTAAATAAACAGAGGATTGAATAATTCGCCGAGTTTCTCGGATATCTCTAATGAAGCGGTATAGGGCAAAAAGTTACAGTCGCCTGCAACAAATGTATTAAACGTATACTTCTTGTTAAAGCCGGAGCTCCTGGCTGTAGCGGGACGCTCCTTAACGCTGACCCCGCCATCAGGCATCAGCCTGGCTCTGCCGGGAGCGGGATCACGGTTGACCGCCTGTACCTGGAAAACAACTTCGGTAATTTTGCCCGTGATGGTTGAAAGTATCCTGCAGACCACGGAATATAGCCGTCCTTTAAGCCATTCGGCAATAAAGGCCGAGGGAACAGCGACCGTAAAGACGCCGTTGTCGTAGTCTAATCCCCTTGAATCCTTAAGCCAGGTATTATAATTTGCTTTGCTTACCTGGATCTGCAGTTCGCCCAGGGCTGCCTGCCATATTTTGTCAGCTTGCATATGCCTCTTAACCGTACTATATTTTTATGCGGGTATACCGGAAAAAGGATAAAAAACTCCCCTTATGGAACGAAATGTGCAGACTTTTGTTTAGTTAGTGTAAAAGACCGCTTGATTGGTATGTCTGCCGGTTATTCCGCGGTACCCTTCCCAAACCGTAGATAGATTACCACAGGCTCCTTCGGCAGTGTCAATGGTTATTTTGACATAACGGGAAAAATCTTTTAATTTTTGATTGGATTATGAAAGTTATATTCATGGGATCTCCTGCATTTGCCTTGCCGGCGTTGCGGACGCTGGTAATAAACAAATATGACTTAATCGCGGTATATACCCAGCCGGACAAGAAAAGCGGACGCGGGCAGCAGGTTGCTGCTTGCCCTGTCAAACAGTTTGCTTCAGATGCCGGGCTGCGCGTAATTCAGCCCGAATCATTCAGAGATCCCGGCGAGGTAGAACTTCTAGCCGGATTGAAGCCTGACATAATCATCGTAGCGGCCTACGGCCAGATACTGCCGGGGAAAGTTCTTCAAATACCCCCACATAAATGTATTAATATCCATCCGTCGCTCCTGCCCAGATACAGGGGGCCGTCACCTGTAGCGGCGGCCATCCTCAATGGCGATGCGCAGACGGGCGTTACCATTATGTTAATCGAAAGGAAAGTCGATAGCGGTCCCATAATTGCACAGGAGCAGGCGCCGATACAGGATGAGGATACTACAGGATCGCTGACCGGCCGGTTGGCGACAAGCGGCGCCAAATTGCTGGTGGACACACTGCCGGCCTGGGTGCAGGGTACAATACAGCCTCTTGTACAGGATGAAAGTCAGGCAAGCTATACCCGCATGGGAAAGAAAGAGGACGGTATACTGGACTGGAGCTGGCCGGCGGTACAGCTATGGCGCAAGGTTCGGGCCTGTAACCCCTGGCCGGGAAGCTATATCAAATGGATGGACTCGAGGATCAAGATTATGACAACGGTACCGCTGGCGGATGTGGAAAAAGGCAGGGTGGGCCAGGTTGTTGAATTACCCAGGGGAGATGTTACGCGGGTGGCCGTCAGGACCGGTGAAGGACTGCTCGGACTGGTTCGGATTCAACCCGAGGGCAAGCGTGAGATGACGGCAGGCGATTTCGCGGCCGGGCATCGAAATTTTATCGGCAGCCTTCTTTGACTTAACTGCCATCGCGAAATAAACTTATTAAGTATTAATGAAGGCAATGGAGAATTAGCACAAATGTTGCTTTACCTTATATTAATGGCGCCCGCCCTGATATTCATGATATATGCGCAGATCAAGGTGAAATCTACGTATGCCAAGTTTTCGAAAGTTTACAACCAGAGGGGAGTGACCGGCGCCCAGGCCGCGCTGCAGGTATTAAGAGCTAACGGCATGGCGGATATACCGGTCGAAACCGTCCAGGGTAAATTGACCGACCACTACGATCCGTCCAAAAGGGTGCTCAGGCTGTCCCCTGAAGTCGCCGGAACGCCGTCTGTTGCAGCAGTTGGAATAGCGCTTCATGAGGTCGGCCACGCCATGCAGCATAAGACAAAGTATGCCATGATGAGCATAAGGTCCGCCCTGGTCCCCGCCGCCAATATCGGCAGCAAACTTGGCTGGATACTTGTATTGGGTGGCCTTCTCCTGATGGGGCTGTCGCAGGCTTTTGGCGAGATGGTGGCCATTGCAGGTATTTTGTTGTTTACAGCCGCAGTGTTGTTCACGCTTATCACCCTGCCCGTTGAATTCAACGCCAGCAACCGGGCCCGGCAAATGATCAAGGAAACCGGCCTGCTGGTGGGGCAGGAATATGAAGGGGCGAGTGCGGTTCTATCCGCTGCAGCCCTGACCTATGTAGCGGCCATGTTGCAGGCCGTAGCCCAGTTGCTCTACTTTGTCTTTCTGGTATTCGGCGGCAGGCGGGATTAGGCCGGGGCATGGCCAACGAAATATCAGGATTCAACGAAGCAGAGCTCGACAAATTCGAGACCTTTAGAACAATCGTAGAGCGTTTGCGGGGAGAGGATGGCTGTCCGTGGGACCGAAGGCAGACACATGAATCTCTCAAGAAATACCTTATCGAGGAAAGCTATGAGGCGCTGGAGGCGATCGATAATAACGACATGCCGGCCCTCAGTGAAGAACTTGGAGATCTCTGGCTGCAAATAATGCTGCACTCCCAGATAGCCCGGGAAGCGGGGGAGTTCTCTCTCGAGGATGTACTGCGTAACATCAACATCAAAATGATCAAGAGGCACCCGCATGTCTTCGGAGGCAAGGAGATCGCTGACGCTGAAGAAGCGTCTCTCAGCTGGCAGGAGATAAAAGAACTTGAGAAGAACGGCAGTCAATCGCTGCTGGCCGGCATACCAGGCAGTCTGCCGGCGCTGGCTTACAGCCAGACTGCCGGACGCCGGGTAGCGGCTGTAGGCTTTGATTGGAAGAATGCCAGTGATATCATAGATAAGCTGGTTGAGGAAGTGGAGGAGCTGAAGAATGCCGCAACTCCGGAGGAGAGGAACCATGAGTTCGGGGATGTGCTGCTGGTGCTGGCCAGCGTGGCCCGCCGGATGGATGTGGATCTCGAGTCAGCGCTGCGCCTGGCAAACGCACGTTTCACCAGACGATTTCAATATATCGAGCGGGTCTGCCGGGAGCGGGGTCTCGACCTGAGAGGCATGAAGCTTGCCGAGATGGATGCCATCTGGGATGAGGCGAAGAGGGATGAGGGGTAAAGATCGGGATTGGTCGGGGAGAGAGGACTCGAACCTCCGGCCTCAGCGTCCCGAACGCTGCGCGC
>CAYVBI010000091.1:0-8085 GCA_964448985.1 uncultured Dehalococcoidales bacterium | reverse complement strand
CTTGATGGGGTCCGCGTCCTTGCCCACCAGTCCCAGCAGGCTGGTGACCGTGGAATTAATCCTGTCTCTTAACAGCTCGCTATCCTCGATCAGCGCTGCAGGAGGCGCTGCGAACGATTTCAATATGGAGATGGGGATGCCTGCCGTGCTGCCGGGCGTGTAAATCACGAAATCAGCCGCCTGCCTGAGCTTGGCGATGCGCTCACCGCTCTCCCCCCATGAGGCCAGGCCGTTCTTCCACAGCTCGGCCTGTTTGGCCGCGAAGTCCTGCGGCGAAAGGCCTTTGCGGCGCGCGTCGTCCTCGTTGATCCAGGGCAGGAAGTCCTCCGCTCTCAACTGGGGAAAGGTCAACATCATGTTGGGCATATCCCCCTTCGGGTCTATGATGATGGCCGGTATGCCGTCCAGGGCTGCCTCCTCCAGGATGGAGATACAAAGCCCCGTCTTACCGCTGCCGGTCATGCCCACACATACGCCGTGTGTCACGAGGTCCTTGGAGTCATAGAGAATAAGGTTTTCGCTCGATTTCTTGTTGGCCAGGTCGTATTCCCTGCCGATGTAGAAAGCTCCCAGCTTCTCGAAGTCTTCCATCTTTCACGGCCTCCCTTTAGTTATTAGTTTTTGCCTTCATCCGAAATGTCGCCGCCGCTCTGCTCGCGGCGCTGCTTCTGCTGCTCCTGTGCCAGGTATTCCATGGCGAATTCGCTGAACTTGATGACTCGGCCGTTCCTGACGCGCTTCTCGGGCTGTTCGATATAGATATTGAACATCTCGTCCAGGTCGATATCCACACACAGGTCCAGTACCACCTTTTTGCCCCACTCGAAGCCTTCGCGGAAAGGATTTTTATCGTGATACGCGGGCTTGTGGATATCTGTAAACAGGATTTTAACTTTTCGCATGGCTTCCTTATAACTTTAGCGCGAGCCTGTAGGGGCGGGTCTTCAGACCCGCCCGGATTGCCCGCCTCGGGCGCACCTGAAGGTACGCCCCTACTTGTACCCGGTTTAATAATATGATGTTGCCGTTCAACTTCGCAAGCCCATCCTGGCTATCTAAACCAGCGGGATGGTGGTGCCCGTCGCCGTGGCGATGAGCTTGCCCTCCCGGTTCGTCACCTTGATCTCGGAGATGCATACGCGTTTGCCGCTTTTCATGACCCGGCACTCTGCCGTCAACTCATCCTGCGCGCCGGCCGCTGCCATGAAATGGATGTTGAATTGCGATGCAACGTTGGGATTGATCACCGAGTTGGTGGCATAGGCGAAGGCCTGGTCTGCCACCGCTGAGATAATGCCGCCGAAGACCGTACCATTGAAATTGATATACTCGGGCTTCATCGACATGGATACGCGGGCGTACCCCGGGGACAGCTCCACCAACCTCAATCCGAGAAATCCCGCGACAGGCTCATTTTTGCCCAGTTCGAGCAGGCGTTTCAATTCATCCGGCATATCGTTAACACATCCTTCATACTTTATGCATAAAACATTGCCTTATGCTATTATAGTACACGTTTTGTACGGTCGGTGGATACCGGAGATTGGCCAATCATATATGAATAAAGCACGTTACCTCAAGCCGATCATTATCTGCTTATTGTTGGCTGCAGTTGTAACGCTGCTGCCGTCAGGCCTGTTGAATCCATACCGGTCGGAGGCTGATCCCGGCGTCATGCGCTGGGAAACGGTCACTACGCCTAATTCGGTCTCCAATAAAAATGACGTCCTCAACCCTACTTTCAATTTGGGCGATACTTTCACGGGCAGCGAGATACGCGACCTGGCGGTTGCCGACGACGGCAAGACTCTGCTGGCCGCCGTCACCGTGGATAACAGGACGGTCGCTAGTTCCAATAATCCCGGTCCCCTGGGTGTTCTTTATAATACGCCCAATGGCGGCATCTCCTGGACGACTGCAGCTTATCGCAGGCTGGCGGGCGACAACGCCTGGTCCGTCGATAAACATGTTTATCATGTCGCCATCGCACCGGACGATGCTAATATCTGGGCCGTTACAGCCGGAACCGTTATCTCCGGGCCGGTCGAGCTCTGGGTGACGACCGACGGCGGCGCCGCCTGGAACAACGCCGGCGCACCCGCCCTGCTTGCCGGTGAAGCCATCGGCGCCATGGATATCTCTGCCGATTACGGAAACGGCCGCGATTACATGATTGCCACGCGCACCGGTGTCGGGGACGGCAGACTGTTTATCATGAAGGGCAAAGGTTTCGGCTCCTGGGCGCAGCAGGCCGACCCTGAGCCTGACATAGACTATTTCGCCACTAAATTCTCGCCTACATATAGCGGGGACAACTCTGTTGTCATGGTCTATGCCGATGCTAACCGGACCAACTACAACATCGGTTTACGTGATATAAGCAGCAACTCCATGACGTCCTACGTTTTCCCGGGAGCGGGCATCGAAGTCGCTACTACGGCTAACGCCTCCCCCTCCTACGATAACCTGGCGGTGGCCGACCTGGGCCTTCCCTCCGATTACAGCGGCATGTCACCTGCGCTCAGGCGCGCTTTCGTCAGCCTCTACTCGACGTTTCCCGATCCAACCAATAATGCCACGGGTATATTCAGGATCGATAATGAGGTGCCCGCCGTTATCTACAACTCCGCCGTCGCCTACCGTCAGGTATACAGCATAGCCTTTTTCGGGACCTATTCGACGGGTAAGCTGCTGGCAGGCTTTGCCTACGGCTCACCCTGCAATGCCATGGTCCCCACGCTGTTGATGGATACCCCCTGCTCGTGCGCCGGATCATGCGGTTACGTGTCCCTTAAGCCGCCCACCGGGGCGGGCAACCAGGGCGGTTGCGGCAGCGATAATATATCTGTATGTAGCGATAACCTGACGGGCGTAGGCGCCGCCGTGGTGGCCTGGAATCCCAACGGATCGCTGGCCTATGCCGCCACCGGGTCGGGCATCATGGGCGACGACGTGACCTGGTGGAATTCTCCCACAAATCCCAGTCCCTGGATATCGACACTCATACCCAACGATGAGTCGGCTTTCTCCATCAGCCGCAATAACGGCGATACCTGGAACCAGCTCTCGCTCATCGATACCACCATCGACTGGTTTAACGATGTGGCCGTATCTGCCGACTGCACAACATTGTATTTAGCGTCGGTGCACAGAAACGCGGGCGTCGGCTGCAACGAATTCGACAGCGTCTGGCGCTCCACCATCAGCCCGGGCGTGGCCGCCCCGCTTCCGGCCCTGGCGCCCCTGGGGACTTACTGGGAAAGGGTTTTCCTGCATACGACTTCTGCCTGCTGCCGCGTGCCGCAGACCGACCTGCCTATCCTGCGCACAGTGCAGTCCTGCACTGACTCGTCCGACGGCGGTGTGGTGGCCTGGTCAGCCAGGTTCGCCCCAACTGTATTTGATAATTCTACGGGGACGGTACAAGTCAGCGGTGGTTTAATGGCGTGGTCCCCCGATTATGGCGACTACTGGGCCGCCGTTACCCCCAGGTATATGGTGGAGGATTTCACGTTCGAATCCAGCAGGATCATTTACGTTGCCGGATTAAACCGCATGGTGCAGAAACTGGTATATACCGGCACCGCCTGGTCCACCAACCTGAAAGGAGCCGATACCTTCGTTATTCCGCACACCATCACAGCGCGCAACGGCAAAGTGCTGGTGGGCGCCAACTATTACTCCACTCTGGAAGGGACACCCGTTGCATATTCGGCCGACGGCGGTGTCAATTTTCAAGTATACCGGGATGACATCCCCTTCAAAGGTAACGTCCATGCCATATTCGATACCGATTACGAGGACAACCGGTTTATCTACGCAGCGGTCGGCGACAACGTAACCGGCACCGTTTACCGCAATACCGTCCCCGCGTTCACGCGCTGGAGCGACAACGACATGATGGACGTAACCAACGGCGCCGCGGGTCCTGACTGGTGGGGCGGTGGATACAGCCAGGCGGCAGGAGACCCGCCGCACCTGAGAGGGTATTACGGCATCGTTATGGCCTTTACGGGCAACCCGCAGCCGGCCCTTTATGCAGCCCATGACAATATCTCGACTTCACTGGCGCCCTCACCCGGTGATTTGCCCTCGGACAGCGGTGTATGCCGCACACTGGAACCACGCAACGGCATGCCCAAGCCCGGAGTTTACTGGGACTGCCTGGATATCTTTCAGCCCCCGGCGCAGACCGGTGTGCATTTCACGCTGGAGCCGAGCTCTCTCAAGGCCTGCGGCTGCTGCTCGCCCAATACAAATACGACTTTGTACGCTATCGATAACGAATCCGGATTGACCTGGGATAACTCTATAAACCTGTCCGACAATATAACAGTCATCCTCTCCAATATTACATGGGGAAAGTACCTGAAAATTCCGGGTTATAACCCCCGCATCAACCAGGGCATGCTGTGGGCCTATACGGATTGCCTGGCCAAAAAGGGACCTGTACTGCGCATACCTGCCGAGGGCGCTCTGGTAGGGGCCGATCCTGTGACAGGACGCAACCAGCAGATCGACCTTTCCTGGGAGCAGCTTTGCCTCTCCATGGTATACGACCTGCAGATCGCCAAGGATAAGTTGTTTACCCTTAGAATCGATCCGGCGATATCCAACTCGCGTAATATCCAAGCTGTCACGGGCTCGATCAGGACCACCATGGACGAAGTCAATATGACAAAGCCCGGCATGTGGCTGTCGCCGGCGGCGCTGCCTGAGTCCGGGGCGATTTATTACTGGAGGATGCGGACCTACCGCTCGGCCACGGGTCAGATCGCGGTCAGCCCCTGGTCAGAAGCACGCAGCTTTACCGTTAAACCTGGATTCATTGTCACTTCGCCTTACTATGGTGTGCAATTACTGGCTCCCGACAACGGATGCATGTCCTGCAAGGTCAAGCCCGTATCATTCTCCTGGTCGCCCTGGAAAGAGGCCACCCGCTATGAATTTTTGCTGTCCGCAGATTCCGAATTCACGCAGGTCGTGAAACAGGTGAGCACTTCTTCAACCGGATATGAATATGCCGGAACGCTGGACTACGATACCAACTACTTCTGGAGAGTACGGGCAACCGAGGTCAATGGACAGGCCATTCCCAGCGATTGGAGCGCGACCTTCAGCTTCCGCACCGAGCAGGCGCCTTCAACACCGGGCACAGCCGCGGCCGGACAGGAAACCCCGTTGTGGGTCTGGTTCGTTATCGGGCTCGGCACGGTGCTGGTCATCGTAACCCTGGTCCTCATCCTCAGGACACGCAGACAGATCTAACGAAGCATTGTGAATTCGGGCGGGTTTGAAAACCCGCCCCTACATTACTTCTATTCCCTTAGCAATAATGGGCGTAGGGGCGTTCCTTCAGGTGCGCCCGCAGCGTTGAGCATAATAATGAGAATATCCACCGAATGCCATGACTGTCTGATGAAGCTGGCCGCACAAGCGTCCGGCTTTGCCACTGATGATGCTGTCCTGCGGGAGGATTCGAAGCGCGCTGCTGAGAAGATGATCAGGGAGAAATTGAAGCCCGGCATCGTATCCATAGAGGTTGCCGCGCCCATGCACCATCTGATCAAGCAGGTGACGGGAAACCATGATCCCTATCGCAAGTTTAAAGACACAGAAATTGAGGAAGCGCGGAAACTGTTCGCAGAGGTCAGGGACAGCTACAAAGAAGGTTTCGTGGAGTACCTCAGGCTGGCGGCCCTGGGCAATACCATGGATTTCTTCCGGCCTATCGGGGAATTGAGGAAAGAGGCCAGGGAAAACAGGTTGGAGTTCACTATCGATGATTCGCCGCTTCTGGAAGGCAAGGTAAAGAGCTCCATGCTGGCCTTGTACCTGGCTGACAATAGCGGTGAAGTATTTTTTGATATGCCGCTGCTCAATTTGATGCGCAGGTACACGAGGACCATATACGTGGTGAAGGAGATGCCGGTACAAAACGATGTCACCATCGCCGATATAAGGAAAGCCGGCTTGGAAAAGGAGGCAGGGGAGGTTATGACCACGGGAACAGCCACGCCGGGGGTGCTGTTCACGCTGGCCTCGGAACAGTTCAAGCAGGCTTTCGCAGCGGCCGATTTTATTTTTGCCAAGGGTATGGGTTATTATGAGACCCTCGACGAGCTGGCGCCGCAGGGCAGGATTTTCTTCTGCCTTAAGGCCAAGTGCGGTCCCGTATCCAGGTCGCTGGGTGTGCCGCTCAACAGCTACGTGGCGAAACTATACTGACCCGTTACCGGGGCTAAGATATGAAATTTGAACGACCGGAGATCATCAGGCCGCCCAGCGAGCATGCCAGCTACTATCTGCCCCTCACCTCCGGCTGCTCCAACAATACATGCGCCTTCTGCGCGTTTTCCTTCACCACTCTGGGCGTGCGCGACCTGCAGGATGTCAAAGGCGAGATCGATGCGATGTCTCTCTATATGAACTCCCGCATGGCGTTGCCGGGCCAGCCCGACATCGTCTATGCCATCCTGCGCCGGTGGGACGGCAGGCGCCTTTTTCTGCAGGACGGTGACGCGCTGGTCTATCCATACCCGAAATTGGTGGAAGCGCTGCAATACCTGAACGGTAAATTTCCCTCTCTCGAACGCATAGCCAGCTATGCTACACCTCAGGACGTGCTGCGGCGCAGCGTGGATGAGCTTAAAGCGCTTAAAGATCTTAAACTGGGCATACTCTATATGGGTGTCGAAAGCGGGGACGACGATGTACTGAGGAGGATAAAAAAAGGGGCAACCCACGCCGAAATGGTCGAGGCGGCCGCGAAGGTCAGAGAGGCGGGTATACTCCTCTCTATGACAGTTATACTTGGCCTGGGCGGTGTAAAAGGGAGCCATCGGCATGCCACGGAGACGGCGCGCATTTTAACTGAGATGGACCCCGATTACGCCGGTGCGCTCACGCTGACGCTGATTCCGGGCACGCCGCTTTATTCAGAATGGGAGAAAGGGGAATTCGAGCTTATCACACCCTTCGATTCGCTCAAGGAGCTCAGGACCATCGTCGAGCATGCCGAGTTTTCGGACTGTTTCTTCAGTTCCATGCATGCTTCGAATTACTTTTCCATACGCGGGAGCATGCCTGCGGACAAAGGAAAAGTGCTGGCCCAGCTTGACTCGATTCTGTCGAAAAAAGACCCCGCCCTGCTGCGGCCGGAGTATTTGAGGGGGCTTTAAATACCGATTTAAATGTGATCCAGCACCCGGGACAGGTCGGAGATCACGATACAGTCGTACGATGTGACGCTATTGCGATTGATCAGGATGGGTTTCATGCCCACGCCTTTGGCGCCCACGATATCCTGTTCATAGACATCACCTATAAAGATAGCCTCATTTGCCTTGATTCCGGCCCTATCCAGCGCCAGATGGAAGATCTCGGGCCTGGGCTTATCGTAGCCTACCTCGAAAGAGGTGACCTTGTAATCAAGGAAAGGCTCAAAGCCGAGTTCCCGGCAGTAGGAGTCTATCTCCTGTCCGACATTGGAGATAAGGCCGGTTACCAGCTTTCTCTCCTTGACCAGCTTAAGCGCCGGCACAGCATCGGGGAACGATTTGAAAATCCAGCCTTTGCTGAAGGCAGTGGCCAGCATCTGCAACGCCTGGTCCGGCGTCGCGCCCGTTCCAGCCAGTATCCTCGTGCCGTATTCCCGGTAAACCGCCATCTTGTCATCCTGCTCACGCAGGCGTACAGGTTGCTTGAAATTTTCCGATCGCCAGTAAGCATCGGCCTCAGGCAGAGCAGCGGCTATCACGGACGGCGTGACTTTTACACCGAGGTCGGCTGCAATGCCTGAGTACGTATCCTCCCGCGAAGGATCGAAATAGGCCAGCGTGTTGAAGAAATCGAAGAACACAGCTTTTATCATGGCAACCATAGATTATTATATTTAGCAGCTCTTGCTGTCAATGTCATCGATGCGTCACCCGGCGGACTTGCCTTCTTTGGGACGGATACCCCATTTAAACTTGGCGTAGAGCAAGAGCGACGCCAGGATAAATGTGAAGCAGTTCCACATTATCAGTGAGAACAGCCCCAGGAAGACGCCGTAAAGCAGCCAGCAGACTATGCTGGCCAGCC
>CAYVBI010000090.1:0-8316 GCA_964448985.1 uncultured Dehalococcoidales bacterium | reverse complement strand
CCTCGTCCGTCAGCTTGCCCTTATCATCGAATTTCTGTCCGGCGAATGTCACGAACACCTCCGGTTTGGACACCGCTCTCACCTCTAAGAAGAGCAGAGTTTGCCTCAGGTGGTACTGCGCCCGCGATCCGCCCAGCATGCCCGTGGACGCGCTCATCAGCGCTACAGGTTTGCCCGGCCAGGCGCTGTCCCCGTGCGGCCTGGATGCCCAGTCCACTGCATTTTTAAGTACGCCGGGCACCGAGAAGTTATACTCGGGTGTTACGATCAGCACTGCGCTGGCCGCCCTGATCCTGGACTTGAACTCTTTTACCCTTTCCGGCGGGCTTTCCTCCAGGTCCTGGTTGAACGGGGGTATGCCCTCGATGTCAAATATCTCGATCGAGGCACCGGGGGGAAGCAATTCACCCGCCGCCCGCAGCAGGGCTTTATTGTAAGAGCCCTTCCTGAGGCTGCCTGCAAACCCGAGTATGTTTACCGTGTCCATCTACCGCCTCCATTATTAAACTCCCTGCCGCCGGCTGTTCTATCGCTCCAACCTGCGGCAGGGAAAGCTGTTGATCGTTAAGCCCGGGCTATCAGGGTGTCAGCACCAGTTTATGCGCGGCGTCGCCGTTGACCTGATTACTGGTCCACAGCATGGGGTGGTACTTGATGTTGAGCCAGGAATCGATCATATTCCCGTACCATTGGCTGGCCGGATTGCCGCTCTGCCCGGTGGCGTTCATGCTGACGCTTTTCTCCAGGTCGTTCCAGTCGATAATCATGCGCATGGAGGGTATGGAGTTGATCCGGAAATTGCCCTTGTCAACGGTCCAGCGGCAGGCGTTTACCGCGTCGGTACTGCCGCCGGCCGGGTACGGGCCCCTGTTGACGAGCGCCTCGATCGGTGCAATGCCGCTGGCGCCAAGCGGATTGCTGGCGAAAGTGGCCGTATGAAGGGTGCCCCACTTCCAGAGGCTGCGGTCCGGTCCCAGGGCCGCCACGGTGGCGTCGTATCCTTCCTTGAAGGACCTGGCCAGCAGGTCATCGCGCGTCTCCACCACGTCTTTGGTCGTAAGATCGTCCCACCATGCATTGTTGGGGGTCTTGAGCAGTTGGTACATGGCCCACATATCTCTGTCGTCGCCTTCAGATTTGATGATATCGCCCAGTTTGCTCTGGAAAGTGTTGTTGACCAGTTTCATCCAGAAGTTGGCATAGAGGGCGGCTTGGGGGCTATCCGCGTTGAAGGTCTGGTCCCAGTGCGCCAGCCAGTCTTTGGCTTCGGACAGGGCCGGGTCCTCGAACTTGACATTGGCCAGGTAAGGCATGATCTCGCCTACGCTCAGCACCTTGTTATCGCCCTGTATCTTCTGGAAGGTCTGTATGCTGTGCGGCGCAAGTGCTTTGATCAGCTGTTCGATGCGCTGGCCGCGGTAGCCGAAGTTCCACTCTGAGCCGAGGTTATATTCAAAGTTGGGATCGAGGTGTTTCTTGAGGAAATCGTAGTATGACGGGGGCACTACAGCCTGGTTGGCCGTGATAATGTAACCGCGGGCCGGATTGTAGGCTCGTGGCAGCAGGTCGTAGGGTATATAGCCTTTCCACTCGAACTCGTCGGTCCAGCCGGGTACGGGCAGCAGGCCGCTGTGGTTTTTGACGCGGATGGGCACCTTGCTCGGCATCTGGTAGCCTATGTTGCCCTCTTTATCGGCGTAGACAAAGTTCTGCGCCGGGCAATCCCAGCTTCTGAGCGCGTTACGGAACTGGTCCCAATTTTTTGCCATATCGATGCCCTGCACAGCGGTCAAGAGCGTTCCCGGCTCAAGGGCTGTCCAGCGCAGCGCCAGAGGGTCATTGTTGTTGAAGCCGAAGAACTGACCGGTCTTGGCATCGTACTTATTATCGTTGATGATGGGGCCGAGATGTGTCTCTCTGACCTTAATTGTGATGGGGGCTGAGCCGTCGCCGAAATTGATGGTCTCGTTGCGTACGGTCATGTCACGCCATTTGCCGTTCCACTCGTACTGCAAGGGGTTGTCAGGGTTGACCTTGATCTGGTAATGGTCGTGAACGTCGGGGTAGACATTGGTCACGCCCCAGGAGATATTGTTATTGTGCCCGACGATCACGCCCGGGCTGGGCGCAAAGGCGAATCCCGCGACGTCATATGGCTGGCCGGTCCCGTCATCGGGGCAGTGCAGGCCGATCTCATACCAGATGGAGGGCATCTGAATGCCCAGGTGCGGATCGTTGGCCAGCAGCGGTCTGCCGCTCTGTGTCAGGTTGCCCGAAACGACCCAGTTATTGCTGCCTATACCCGCCGCTGGACCCATGACCCAGCTCAGGTCCGGCCTTGTATTATCGTAAGCCTGCCCGGATGAAATGGGCTGACCTGTCGTGGCCGGGGTTTCGCCGGAGGGAGCAGCCGGGATTGCCGACTTCTCCATTACCTGGATGTCCGCATCATTGATGATCGTGGGCTTATCTCCGTAACCCCAGGGCGGTGTCTGCCATTTATCGGCCATCTCCTGGCCCAGTGCGGTATAGAGCTTGGCGCGCTGGATCTCCTCATCGCCGCTGTAGCCCAAATCCCAGCACATCAGTTTGCCGAATGCAAGGGTGTCCACGGGGGTCCATGGCTCGATGTTGAACTTGACCCCGGTCAGTCCCAGGATGCTGTAATTTACAGAGAGGTCCTGAGGGCTGCGCTTGGATATATAGGCGTTGACTCCGGCCGCGAAATTATCGAGGGTGGCGCGCTGTTCCGGTGTATAGCTCGCATATTCCTTTTCCGCCACGTTATACCAGCCCAGGGTGCGCAGATAGATATCCGAGGCAACCAGGCTCGATTTTTGGCCGGTGAGCTCTTCTATGCGGCCCCCGCAGAGGTGCCGGTAGAAGTCCATCTGCCACCAGCGGTCCTGCGCCTGCACGTAGCCCTGCGCAAAACTGAGGTCGTGCATATTATTGGCATAGATGTGCGGTATGCCGTTGCTGTCGCGTATCACTTCGACCTTGTCATAAAGGCCGTTTACCTTGACGTTGCCGTCTATTTTGGGCAGAGGGGCATTGTTCACGTAATTGAAATAGCCGATCCCGCCCACACACAGGATGACTATGATGCCCAGTATGACCAGTGCAGTGATTAAAGCCGATCTGCCGCTTTTTTTCTTTTTCTTGGGTGGAGCTTCATTTTTGGGGGTCGAGTTATCTGTTACGTTATCAGTCAAGGTATCCTCCTTCCTCTCTTATTCTGCTTCGGGGATGAAGCTTGCGGGGCCAATCCCTTTACCTGCATGATATTACTCTGAAAAAGCTCCTCCCGTCAAAGAGGCACGAAGGGGATGTCCGGCTCACCTGAAAGGCGTTTTCAGGTGAGCCGCTTACGAACTTGGTTCCGCCTGTCACGGATTAAGCCATAGTCTGTGCGCTGCGCCGGCGTCCACCTGCTGACGGGTCCAGGGCATGGGGTGATACTGGACTTTGGCCCATGGCAGTATCATGCTGCCGTACCATGGATTGCCTGGATTGCCGCTCTGGCCGGTGGAGTTCATGCTGACGCTTTTGCCTAAGTCCGACATATCGACGATCAGGCGCATGGAAGGGATCAGTGTGATGCTGAAATTGCCCTTGCTAACATACCACATCTCGTTGTTGACACACTCAGTATTGCCTCCCAGAGACACAGGGCCCTGGTTAACCAGCGACTCCAGTGGAGCTATCCCGCTGGCGCCCAGCGGGTTGCTGACGAAGGTCGCTTTATGCAGTTTTCCCCACTTCCACTGGCTGCGGTCCTTGCCCATGTCGGCCACAGCGGCCGCGTAGCCTTCTTTGAAAGATTGCGCCAGGATTTCGTCGCGCGTCTCTTTTATGTCGGCGGTGGACACGTTATCCCACCAGGCATCGTTGGGATTCTGCATCAGCAGGTTGACGGCCCACATCTCCTTGTCCAGGCCGTCCGTTTTGGCGGCATCTCCCAGCTGGTCCTGGAACAAGTTGCGCATCAGGCGCATCCAGAATTCGTTATAAAGCGCAGCCTGGGCGCTGTCCTCGTTGCAGAAACGGTCCCACTTGAGCAGCCAGTCCCTTGCGTCGCTCACCTCGGGGTCGTCGAACTTCAAACCGGACAGATAAGGCAATACCTCGTTGGCGGGCAGGTGTTTATTATCTCCCTGCATGGCCTGATAAGTAGCGACTGTGTTGGGGGCGAGCTGTTTGATCAGCTCATTGATGCGCTGGCTGCGGTAGCCGTAGACCCATTTGTTGTACTTGCTGCCGAAGTTGGCGTTCACGTCCGGCCCGAGCTGTTGATTGAGGAACTCATAGTATTGCGGGGGAGCGACCTCCTGGTTGGCTGCTACTATATAGTTGCGCGCCGGATTGTAGGTCCGCGGCATCAGGTCGTAGGGTATATAGCCTTTCCACTCGTATTCGCTGGTCCAGCCCGGTGCGGGCAGCTGCCCTGCGTAGTTGGCGGGGCGGATGGGTATCTTGCCGGGCATCTGGTAGCCGATGTTGCCCTGCGTGTCCGCGTAGATAAGGCTTTGCGACGGCACATCCCAGTATTGCAGCGCGCTGCGGAACTCTTCCCAGTTCCTGGCGCTGTTGATGCCCAGGATGGCCAGTGAGATGCGGCTGGGCTCGAGCGCCGTCCAGTGCAGGGCCAGCGGGTCCTTGTTGTTGAATCCGGCCGTCTGGCCGGTCCTGGCGTCATATTTGTTATCGTTGGTGATGGGGCCCAGGTGGGTCTCCCGGACCTTGACCGTTATGGGCGGCTTTCCGTCGCCGAAGGAGATTGTCTCGTCCCTGACGGTCATATCCCGCCATTTCCCGTCCCATTCATACTGGAGGGGATTATCCGGGTTCACCTTGATCAGGTACTGGTCGTTGACATCGGGGTAGACGTTGGTGGTGCCCCAGGCGATATCGTTATTGTGGCCTGAGACGACCCCGGGATTGGCAGCGAAGGTGAAGCCCGAGACGTCAAAGGGGCGCCCCGTGCCGTCGTCCGAACAATGAAGGCCCACCTCGTACCAGATGGAAGGCTGAGCGATTCCCAGGTGCGGATCGTTGGCCAGCAACGCTTTGCCGCCGGCCGTCATGTTGCCGGAGGCCACCCAGCTGTTGCTGCCCGTGCCCTCCAGGCCGCCGGTTATTTGAGTGAGGTCCGGGACCAGTACCTCGTAGATCACGCCCGGTGCGGTCGGCAGGGAACCGGCCTGAACGGAGATGGACGTTAATGCCGCGGTCGCCGATTTTTCAATGGCCTGGATATCATCATCCGTCAATATGGTGGGCTTGAAGCCGTGAGGCCAGGCCGGCACCAGCCATTGCTCGGCCATATCGGGTTCCAGCGCATTATATAGCTTGCTGCGCATCGTCTCAGGGTCGCGGCTGAGGCCCAGGTCCCAGGCCATCAGCTTGGCGAAAGACAGGATGTCCAGCGGGCTCCAGGCGTCGACCTTAGACTTCACACCGGTCAGTCCCAGGATGGAGTAGTTTACCGACAGCTGCGCGGGGCTCCTGCCGGCGATATAGGCGTTAACTCCCTCGCTGAAAGCGTCCAGCGGGGCGCGCTGCTCCGGCGTCCAGGAGTCGTACTCTTTCTGGCAGACCCCGTAGAGGCCCAGCGAGCGGAGATATATATCGGTATTGACCAGGCTGGCCTTCTTGCCCGTCAGCTCCTCGATGCGGCCGCCGCAGGTTTTGCGGAAGAACTCCATCTGCCACCAGCGGTCCTGCGCCTGCGTATAACCCTGCGCAAAGAACAGGTCGTGCATATTCTTGGCATAGATATGCGGGACGCCGCTGTCGTCACGGATTACCTCGACACTGTCCCGCAGCCCTTTGGCCTGCAGCTCGCCGTCTATTTTCGGCTGAGGGCTGTTAATCATGGATTGATAGTAAGCGAAGCCTCCTCCGAACAGCAGAATTATTAGAGCCAGGATTACGAACAGTACGATTTTGCCGGCCTTGCCGGCGACGCCTTTTTTCTTCACTTCAGCCTCCTTATATTTTGTGAGTCTACCGATAATTATTTACGCAATCGAAATCAACCGGGTGTGGGTATTACATGTAGAATTTGGCCACCTTTTCAAACGGCTCACGGCTGCTGCGGTACTTATTGGCCGGATTTTTATCATCCTCATAGCCGATCGGAATGCCCATCACCATCAGCCTGGAGGGCGGCAGTCCCAGCGCGCTGCGCAATACATCCGGGTAGAGAACGGGCATGAGGGCCGGTATGGTGCCCAGTCCGTGCGCGGTGGCCAGCAACATGATGTTCTGCGCGATAAGTCCGCAGTCGAAGATGTTCCATATATTTGTCCCGTTGTCCGCGTGGTGGAATTCGCTGTCGATCATGATATAGATACAGCTCGGCGCACCCCACAACCTGAAGCCGAACTGCTGCCATTCCAGGCGCTTATTCTTGTCCTCGCGCGCCACCCCCAGCTTCTCCAGCACACCGGCCATAACTGCCTGGCGCCGCGATTTCCAGGGCTCCGGGTACTGTAACGATATGGGCACATCCAGGTTCGGCATCTTTGTGGAGTTATCCATGAAGGCCTGCTTGATCGTCTCCAGCCTGGCGCCGCTGACAATGGCAAAGTCCCAGGGCTGGCTGTTGGAGGCGGAGGGAGCGCGTAAAGCCCCTTCGACGATCTTCTTCAAAATGTCCTGAGGGACGGGGTCGGATTTGAAAGCCCGCACGGAGTGTCTCTTATTAATGGTCTCCAGTACATCCATAGCTGCAGCCTCCTGATTTTTGTCGCCGGAACCGGTCAATACATGATAGCGCTAATCCGTCCGGCGATTCAATATCTGAGGAGTAGCAATTCATGCTGAGGGCTCTGATTATATTAAAATAATACATCGTGCCTGTGACAAATCGTCCAAATGCTGAGGTCGTTTCCAACGATCCCACCGGGCTGGCGCGCATTTTCCGCGCGCTGCGTTACCGCAACTACCGCCTTTTTTTCATCGGGCAGGGCATATCGCTGATCGGCACCTGGATGCAGCAGGTGGCCATGAGCTGGCTGGTGTACAGCCTGACCAATTCCGCCTTGATGCTGGGGGTGGTGGCATTTTCCGGCCTGATATGCACCTTCCTGCTGTCGCCCTTTGCCGGCGTGCTGGTGGACCGTCTCGACCGCCACCGCATTCTGGTGGTCACACAGGCGCTGGCCATGCTGCAGGCTTTGACGCTGGCCGCTGTGGTGCTGACCGGCACGGCAGCGGTCTGGAACCTGATACTGCTGAGCATAGCGCTGGGGCTCATCAATGCCTTCGATATGCCCACCCGCCAGTCTTTCGTGCTGGATATGGTAGACAACCGCGAGGACCTGGGCAATGCCATTGCCCTCAACTCTTCACTGTTCAACAGCGCCAGGTTGATCGGCCCCTCCGTAGCGGGCGTGCTGGTGGCTACAGTGGGTGAGGGGCTTTGCTTCCTCATAAACGGTATCAGCTTTATCGCGGTCATCGCCTGCCTGCTGGCCATGAAAATAGCGCCGACCCCGCCCAGGGGAAAGCAGGAAGATTTCTTCCGTGGCATGAAAGACGGCGCAAATTACGCCTTTGGCTTCCCGCCCGTAAAATACATCATCATATTGCTGGCTTTCTCCGCCCTGGTGGCAATGCCCTATCCTGTGCTTATGCCTGTCTTTGCTAAAGAGGTACTGCAGGGAGGGGCCAATACACTGGGTTTCCTGATGGCGGCTGCAGGTGTGGGCGCCCTGGCCGGCGCCATCTACCTGGCCTCGCGTAAAAACGTATTCGGGCTGGATAAAATAATAGTTGTGTCTACCTTCAGCTTCGGCATCGGCCTGATATGTTTTTCACTGTCCCGTATCGTGGTGCTTTCTATGATTTTCATGGCGGTAACCGGATTCGGCATGGTGGTGCAACTGGCTGCCAGCAACACCATCCTTCAGACGATTGCCGATGACGACAAGCGCGGGCGCGTCATGAGCATATTCATTATGTCGTTTATGGGCCTGGCCCCCTTCGGCAGCCTGCTCTTCGGAGGCCTGGCCGATGTAATCGGCGCGCCCTATACCCTTCTCATAGGAGGGGCCTGTGTCCTTGCCGGGGGCCTGATATTTGCGCGCAAATTCTCCTCGGTCAAAGATATGGTGCATCGGGCTTACGTTAAGAAAGGACTGATGCCCGATAGGTGATTAAAAATAATGAACCATAGGCAGCTTTAGAAGCTGCCTATGGTTCGCCAATGTCAGCTTATACGATATTTAGGCTTTGCCGATGCGGAACATCTTGGTGCCGCATTTGGCGCAGACACCCTGGGTCGCCGGTTTGCCATTCTTCATCTTA
>CAYVBI010000089.1:0-8366 GCA_964448985.1 uncultured Dehalococcoidales bacterium | reverse complement strand
CCCAAGTCCTGATCCGGGCCGCTGAGGATCGAAGAGGCCGAGGTCACCGACGGCACGATCGAGTGGGACGGCATCAGGATCGACCGGAAGAACGCTGTCGATATAGGCAAGATGGGCGTCGTGCAGGCGCTGGAGGGCCGGCGCGTATTCGGTCACCTCAGCGCCGAGGAGAACCTGCTGGTGGGCGCCTTCTCGCGCTCCAGTGCGCAGAAGGTTAAGGCCGACCTGAAGATGGTGTACGGCTATTTTCCGCGACTGGAGGGCCTGCGAAAGAACACAGCGGGGTATCTTTCCGGAGGTGAGCAGCAGATGCTGGTGATAGGGCGCGCCATGATGGCCGCTCCGCGTCTGATGATGCTGGACGAACCCTCACTGGGCCTGGCCCCGATGATCGTCGAGCAGATATACGACATCATCCGTAAATTCAATAAAGAGCGCAGCACCTCAATATTGCTGGTCGAACAGAACGTGAGAGTGGCCCTCAACACAGCGCACTATGGTTATGTCATGGAAAACGGGCGCGTTGTGCTGGACGGCTCAGCCGATTACCTGAAGGGAAGGGAAGACGTGAAGGAATTCTATATCGGCATCTCGGCCTCAGGTGAAAAGAAGAGCTACAAGGAGATCAAGCATTATAAGCGCCGCAAAAGATGGCTTTAAGCGCGGCGTGCCCGCGTACTTTTAAACACTATCCCTCGCCGAGGTAGGCTGCAACGACCTTCCGGTCCTGCGCTATCTCGGCGGGGGTACCATCAGCGATCATGCGTCCGAAATCCAGCACTACGATGCGGTCTGCAATATCCATGACCACGCCCATATCGTGCTCGATCAGTACGATCGAATCGACGCCGTTGCGCAGCACCGGCGTGGCGGGATAAGTATCGCCCTGCCCCTCGAAGATATCGTAAATAAAGCGTGCGATGTCTTCTTTCTCCTCGAGGTTCATGCCCGCCATCGGTTCATCCAGCAGGATCAAACGCGGCTCCAGCGCCAGCGCCCTGCCCAGTTCCACCCTCTTCCTCAACCCATAAGGCAGCGAGCCCACAATGGATTTCCTGATATGCTCTATCTCCAGGAAATCTATGATGTCCTCCACGGTCTTCCTGTGCTCGATCTCCTCGCGGTGGGCCGGCCCGAAATAGAGAAAGGTGCTGAAGATATTCTGCTTCATAAGCACGTGCCGGGCCGCCATGATGTTATCCAGTGTGCTCAGCCCGGCGTACAGCTCGATATTCTGGAACGTGCGGGCGATGCCCATCCTGGCGATATGATCCGATTTGATGCCGTTTATTTTTTTGCCTTTGTATTTAATCTCACCCTTCTGCGGCTTGTAGAAACCATTGATACAGTTGAGCAGGCAGGTCTTGCCCGCGCCGTTGGGGCCGATGATGGCCAGTATCTCGTTCTTGCGGATATCGAGGCTGACGTCCGTCAGCGCCCTGACGCCGCCGAACCAGAGCGAGAGGTCCCTGATGCTGAGTATGATTTCTTTTTCGGTCATAATCAATTAGACGAGTCAGATATGGATACTAACGCCGAGCCTGTATGTTACCACTAAAGATGCATCGTTAAAAGTCCTGATTGGTAGAAACACGTGCCTTTTTGCCCTTCAGTGCCGCCGTCTTCTGTTCTATGCGCCTGTCCTCATCAGTGGTTTTATATAATTTGAGGAAACTACCCATGAACTCCGGGAATGTGTCTTCGGCGATGGCCTGCCTGCACTGCTCGATCAATTTCTGCGTGAAATGAAGGTTGTGCATGGTAGCCAGCCGGTAGGCCAGCAACTCCTCACACTTGAAAAGATGATGCAGGTAAGAGGCGGTGTAATTGCGGCAGGTGAAACACGCGCAGCCCTCCTCAACCGGTCCCATGTCCTCCCTGTGAACAGAACGCCTGATGTTTACCCTGCCTTTTCGCGTATACAGGGCGCCGTTGCGCGCCACCCGGGTAGGCAGAGCGCTGTCGAAGATATCGATGCCACGTGAGATACCCTCAATGATATCCTCCGGCGAGCCCACGCCCATCAGGTAACGGGGCCTGTCCGGTGGCATATAAGGCAGGGTAGCATCGACGACCTCCCACATCAGTGCCTTGGGCTCGCCCAGGCTGAGGCCGCCGATGGCATAGCCGGGGAAATCCAAAGACGTGATCTGCTCCGCCGATTTCCTGCGCAGGTCCGGGTGTGTGCCTCCCTGTATGATGCCGAAAAGGTGCTGCCCGTTATCGCAATGGGCATTGCGGCAGCGCTCGGCCCACCTGGCCGTGGATGCCACGGCTTTATCCAGCTTCTCCCTGGCGGCAGTGCTCTCGGGACACACATCCAGCGCCATGATGATATCCGCACCCAGCTTCTCCTGCATTGATACGGCGGATTCAGGTGTGATGCTGTGCTCGCTGCCGTCGATATGTGAGCGGAACACGACACCCTCGTCGGTCACCTTGCGCAGGGTGGACAGGCTGAAGACCTGATATCCACCGCTGTCCGTCAGTATGGGGCCACTCCAGTTCATGAAGCTGTGTAATCCGCCTGCCCTCTCGATAACGTCTATGCCGGGCCGCAAATAGAGGTGGTAGGCATTGCAGAGAATCATTTTGATTCCGATCTCCTCCAGGTCCGCAGTGGTCAGGCTCTTCACCGTGGCCTGGCTGCCCACGGGCAGGAAGATCGGTGTGGTAACAGTCCCGTGCAACGTGGCCAGGCTGGCAATCCTGGCGCCGCCAGTGCCGCATTCAGCCTTGATCTCGAATATCTGTCCCGACATATAATTCAACAACAAAGACTCGCTGTTACTTTTTCTGCCAGTAATCGATAAACTGCGCCAGAGAATGTACCGCCTCGGCAATACTGCAGAATGTGGGAATTTTTCTGGCGGTCAATCGGGACCTTTGCTCCATAACAGTGCGCCATCGGATATTCTCCAGGTCATCAAATCCCGGTTTGGCGGAACTTAATATGGCGACAACCGGCTTTATCCGGCGCTCGCTCATGGCGATGATGCTATCCACTTCCATTCGCAGGATAATAGGCCACCAATCGTCTCCCATGGGATTATCATCGGAAACTTGCATTATGATGCAATCGAAATCCGGGCTCTCTAAAAACAGGCGGTGGACCTCGCCCGCCTTCGCTGCGTCGTCGCCCCAGATAGAGAAATCTATAGGATTGCTCAGCCAATCCCAGATGGCCGGCAACACGGATTTCAACTGACCCCGCATCTCTGGGGAAAGCGGAGGAACAGATAGGCCGGCTTCTTCAGCCAGGTCAGCAGCTATAACACCCTTGCCACCACCTCCACCTATGATCCCCAACCTGCGTCCTCTTACCGGCGGCAACCCCGAAAACAGGGAAAGCAGATTAACCATCTCATCCAGGTCCCGCACCTCCATCACTCCATATTGATTGAAGACGGTCTCCCAGATGCTGCGTGAACCGGCGATAGCCGCCGTGTGTGAGCTTACTGCTCTGGCGCCCGCTTTGCCCCTACCGCCCTTTATAGCTATAACCGGTTTACTCCGGGCAGCCCTCCTGACGGACTTGATGAACTTTTTTCCGTCCTTTATCCCCTCGAAATAAGCGGCTATTATCTTCGTTTTTGGATCATCCGCCAGATAGTCAATGATGTCGCTTTCGTCGATTTGAAGGCCGTTGCCGTAACTGACAGCCTTGCTGAAGCGGATGCCCAGCAATGCCGCTGTCTGTATAAGCAGCGTCGCCGCACCACCGCTCTGAAAGACTAAGCCCACTTCGCCGGATTCCATCGGCAAGTTGTAAGAGAATGAGATCCCGGTCTCGGGGTTATAAATACCCATGCAGTTGGGGCCTATCAGGCTGATTCCCAGCCGGGCAGCTTTTATCTGTATCTCTTTTTCCATCTCCACCGCTTGCGGACGGCCGGTCTCGCTCAGACGTGCCGTAAAAAGATGCACGACCTTTACATTTTTCTTGGCGCAATCATCCAGCAGCGACAGTATCCTGTCAGCGGAGAGGCAGCAGATAACAAAATCAACATCGTCCGGTATCTCCGCCACACTGTGGTATGCTTTTATTCCCAGCACGGACTCTTTAGATGGATTGACAGGATATATCTCACCTTTGAAACCGTAGCCGATCAGATGCCGGAGATAATGGTAACCGAAAGAAACCGTCTGCTCCGATGCCCCAACTATCGCTACTTGCCCGGGATAAAAAGCATAGTCCAGCACGTGCCTGCGCGCCGGCATCATAGTACCCATGAATCGATCACCATTACCAGGAATATAATGCCCAGGTAGGGAAAGGCCGACAACTTATATACCATCCAGGCATTGCGGGAGTTGGGCTTAATAAGCAAACGTATGCTGGCATAAACCATCAGCAGGCTCATCAACACCGTGACGGTCAGGTACAACCAGTGAAGGAATCCCGACAGGAAGTAGATGAGAATCCCGGCGGCCGATAGCGCCAGCGACAGCACGGCCAGCAGAATGATCACCCTCCTGTCCGGCCAGCTCAGCGGAAAATAGTGCAGCCCGGCGCCCTCGTAGTCGGAGCGGTTAGCCAGCATCAACGTCCACACATGCAGTGGCGTCCAGGCGGCTATCAAACAGAAAAACAGCACCGGCATCGCGGTTATGGCCGGCTGCTGGGTGACGGCATACCAGCCGATCAGCACGGGAGAACTGCCGGCGATGATGCCGAAATAGGTACAGGAGACGGTCTTGCGCAATATCCCTGACGCCAGCATGCCGACCAGGCCGATAACAAAACATACAGGCGAAAGGACCCAGGCCAGCGCCAGCCCCGCTAGTATCAAAACTGCAATCATCGGCAGTACTTTCCAGGGCGGCTTGATCCTGCCCGACGGCAGCGACCGTTTACACGTGCGGGCCATCAGCGCATCTACGTCGCGGTCAAGGTAGTTGGTCAGCCCGTTGGCCCCCGCGCTGCCGCACGTTATGGCTACAACTATCAATATAAAGGTTGCGACGGGAAAAGCTCCGCCAACTGCTGCGGATGCCACGATGGCCGAGCAGGCGCCGATAAAAACCAGCAGGCTGGTTTCCCTCGGTTTGAGAACGTTAAGGTAATCTGATAACACGGGATGCTTTTAAACCCAATTAATTATAGAGAAGGAGGTTCCTCTTGCGAAATTTGACCACCGGAGGCAATCTCGTCAAGGTACGACTGCAGTATGACCGTGGCAGCGGCGGCATCGATCTCCTTTCTCAGGCGGTCACGCTTTTTCCCGGCCTCCCGCAGCATATAGTTGGCGGTGACGGAGGTAAACCGCTCATCCTGCATGACGGTCTCAACGTCGGCCTGCTCTTTTAATCCGGCGACGAACTCCATCACCTTCCGGGCCTGTTCGCCTACCGAGCCATCCATTAGATACGGAAGGCCTATTACCAGCTTGCCGACATCATATTGTTTCAGCAGTGCCCTTATCTCGAACACGGCTGACTCGTCGTCCTTTCTGTTTATAGTCTTAAGAGGGCTGGCCAGTATCAGGGATGGGTCGGATACAGCGACACCTATACGTTTGTCGCCGATGTCCAGGCCCATGATTCTAGGCATGGCCGGCTTTAAGCAACTCCTCGATCGCCGCCGGCACAGCATCCATGGCCTGGCCTATCTTGTCGCTGTCTTTGGCCCCTGCCTGCGCCATATCCGCCTTGCCGCCACCGCTGCCGCCGGCTATAGCCGAGATCTTCTTGATCAGTTTCCCGCAATGTACACCCTTTGAAACAATATCAGCCGTGGCTGTGGCAATGAAAAACGGCTTATTCTCATATACGGAGGCCAGCACGGCCACGCCGCTGCCCATTCCCGCTTTCAGCAGGTCACCCATCTCCATGAGAGCGGACATGGGGGCGGACGTTACCTCGGTATAAACCACGTTGATGCCAGCGATGGTTTTCAGGTTTTTTTCGAGCAATTCCGTGATCTCAAACCTTAAACGCATGCGCTGCTGCATTTCTTTATCTTTCACACTGGCTTTAAGCCCAACCTGAATGTCTGCCACCTTAGCCGGGACCTCCAGCTGCGACACCTTCAAGCTTGCGGCGACCTGGTCGAGGGCGTTGAGCCTCTGCCTGATCAGAATGTCAGCTTCGCGGCCAGTGACGGCCTCGATCCTGCGCAGGCCGGTGCCCACGCTGGACTCGCCCGTGATAAGAAAATAGCCGATCTCGCCCGTTGCTTTGACGTGCGTGCCGCCGCAGAGCTCTGCGCTCAAGGCCGGCTTGCCTATCTTAACCAGCCTGACCGTATCACCGTACTTCTCCTCGAAGATGGCTGTAGCCCCCTCGCTGATAGCCTGGTCGTAAGAACATACGTCGGTGGAAACCGGCAGGTTTTGTCTGACGATTGAATTGACCAGAGACTGCACCTCTTTCAATTCTTCTTTGCTGATGGACGAGAGGTGCGTGAA
Organism: uncultured Dehalococcoidales bacterium; assembly: GCA_964448985.1. Lineage (GTDB taxonomy): Bacteria > Chloroflexota > Dehalococcoidia > GIF9 > UBA5629 > CAIMUM01. The sequence goes on along the minus strand of CAYVBI010000089.1, from coordinate 1,956 downwards.
ATCAAAGCGCAGCCGCTCGGGCGTAACCAGCGAGCCCCTCTGGGCTACGTGGCTGCCCAACACCTTCCTCAACGCGGCCTGCAGTATGTGCGTTGCCGTATGATTCCTGGCGATATCCTTCCTGCGTTCCTCGTCGACCGAGGCTTCCACAATATCGCCAACCGCGATCGTTCCCTTCTTGACCCGCCCTGAGACGGCTATGCCGCCCCCGGAATAGACTACTGAGTTATCTACGCGGAACTCGCCCGATCCGGACACGATGCTTCCGCTATCGCCGACCTGTCCTCCCATCTCACCGTAAAACGGGGTTTTATCGAGAACGAGTATGATGTTAGTGCCCTCATTCGCATTATTAATATAGGATGCAGTTTTCTCATCGATTATCTGCAGGATTTTCGCCCGGGCGGCCAGTTTTTCGTATCCCACAAACTCGGTTATCTCCAGAGTCGGACCGAGCCTTGAAAATACGTCCTGTTCATCCTTCCCTCCCCCGAACTTATGGGTCGACCTGGCCTTCTCCCGCTGCTTCTCCATCTCAGCTTCAAATCCCTCCCTGTCCACACTGATGCCATGCTCCTGCGCGATCTCCACACTCAACTCCAGGGGGAAGCCGTAGGTATCCCAGAACTTGAAAACGTCCTCGTTCAACAGGCAATCCCGCTTCTGTGCCTTGGCATCTGCGATAGCCTTCTCGCAGAGGTTTATGCCCGCGTCAAGCGTATCGTTAAACCTTTCCTCCTCGTTTCGGATCACGTCGAGCACCAGTTTGCGGTTCGCCACCAGTTCTGGATAGACAGATCCCATTTTCTCGATCACTACGCCGGCCATCTCGCCCATGAAAGGTTTGTCCAGACCGAGCTTCCTGCCCATGAAGCAGGCGCGCCTGAGTATGCGCCTGAGCACATAACCTCTGCCCTCGTTGGAAGGCAGCAGGCCGTCGGCAATCAGGAACGTCACTCCCCTGCTATGCTCCGCGATGACCTTGATCATCCTGTCGGTGGCCTCGTCTTTTCCCTCGGCCACGGAGGCGATACGGCATATTTTCTTGAGCAGCGGGTCGAACAGGTCCGTGGAGTACACGGAGGGTTTGCCGTTGCAGACGGCCACCACGCGCTCCAGTCCCATCCCCGTGTCGATATTAGGCCTGGGCAGGAGCGACCTTTTGCCATCTTTAGATTGGTTGTACTGCATGAATACCAGGTTCCATATCTCCGAAAACCGGCTGCAACTGCAGGATGGATCGCAATCTGGCTTGCCGCAGCCTGATTCCTTGCCGAAATCGTAATGTATCTCGCTGCAGGGTCCGCAGGGACCGCTATCACCTGCCGGGCCCCAGAAATTCTCCTTCTCGCCCATCCTGATTATTTTATTGGTGGGGATACCGATTTGCCTCCAGATGAAATGCGCTTCGTCATCGTCAAGGTAAACCGTTATCCAGAGCTTTTCTGCGGGCAGGCGCAGCCTTTTAGTGACAAATTCCCAACTCCATTTAATGGCGTCCTCCTTGAAGTAGTCGCCAACGCTGAAGTTGCCCAGCATCTCGAAAAACGTCAGGTGCTTGCTGTCGCCAACGGAGTCCACGTCGGTCGTCCTGAAGCACTTCTGGCACGACGTCAGCCGCCGGCCGGGCGGCACGGCCTGTCCCAGGAAGTACGGTTTGACCTGCACCATGCCGGCGGTGGTCAGTAAAAGAGTGGGGTCGCCGTGCGGTATCAGTGATGAACTCGGTATGACCTTATGTTTTTTCTCGACGAAAAAATTCAGGAAGGCTTGGCGTATCTCGTTGCTGTTCACAGGTAAACTCCTCGAAGCATTTTAGTGGAGTAAAAGCACTTAAGTCAATTTATACGGGCGCACCTGAAGGTACGTCCCTACAGAAAATAATGTAGGGGCGGGTTTTCAAACCCGCCCGCGTCCCTTTTTAACAAGTCCGATAACATGTGTTACAATCATAAA
>CAYVBI010000088.1:0-8412 GCA_964448985.1 uncultured Dehalococcoidales bacterium | reverse complement strand
GCACGCCCGGTCCCTGGAGGGTGATTTCCGCAAGGACAAGGTGCGCATCCGCTGGTACGGTGATAACACGGGCGCCCACGGCATGCAGACTGTGTTTCTGGAGCTCAAATCCAGGGAAGGCTTTTCAAGTTTCAAGCAAAGGCTCGAATTGAGCATCCTCGCAGAGCGCCTCGGACTCAAATGTCTGGGAGACGGCATCGTATCTAAAACGCTGCTATACGACACGCTGGCACACTTCAGCTATTTTCCTCAGGCGCCGCTGCAGCCGATTATCAAGATATCTTACGAGCGTCACCGTTTCATCGATGTTTTCAGCGGGCAGCGTTTAGCCCTGGACTACAATATCCGTTCGACCTGCCTGACCGGCGGGATCGGCAACGGTGAAACGGACCTGAAGCTGCCGGGTGCGGTCATAGAGATCAAAGGTTCGAGCTTTGAACTGCCGTTGACATTGCAGAACATCAAGCTGCTGGACGTGGACTGGAGCCGTTTTTCCAAGTACTCATCCTGCCTTGAAGCGCATATGGAATCGCCCGGCGCAACCGGACGTTTGTCGCCTTCAGGGAAAATAATCCGGATATAGGTAATAAGGAGACCATAATGTTGGAAGAATTTGCCGCATTGTTCGAATCAAAAATGGGAGTATGGGAGGCGCTTATCCCGATAGGCTTTTCCCTGCTGGCTTCCATCGTCGCGTACCTGATGTACCAGGTGTTCTATGGATCAAAGCACATCGGGGCGGGTGTGCACCGCACCTTTCTCATCGGTGGGCCGTCTATCACCACGCTGTTCCTCGGTATCCAGTCATCCATACCCCTGTCCCTCGGATTGCTCGGCGCCCTGTCCTTTGTCAGGTTCAGGACGCCGGTAAAGGATCCGGCCGAGATAGGTTTTCTGCTGCTTCTGATCGCTTCTTCGATCGGTGCAGCTACAGGTAACTACCTGATTACCGGCCTTCTGTTTGCTGTCGCCTTCCTGGCGCTGGGCGCCCAGTGGCTGATAAGCAACCGGGTGACGATGTTCGGCGTGGGGCACTTGATGATTGCCGTCGACCAGACCTCCTTCCCGGTCGTTGAAAACAAGCTGACCGCATTCCTTAAGTTAAAGCTGCACGGTTTGAACCTGGAGACCATGGCCACCATGGACGACCGGGTCAGTTTACATTACCAGTATCGCAAGCAGTCAGGCTTCGACTGGTCTGCTTTCACAAACGAGCTTAACCAGCTTGCAGGAACGGCCAAGGTCGAGGTTTTCGTCGGCTGACACCCGTGTAAATGAGACGCACAGGTAATTATGAGGAAAGACCAGGTTGATATGAAAAAAATAATTGCACTATTATTTATATTAACTCTGGTCTTCCCTCTTTTGGCCTGTATCGGTGCAGGTTCCACAGGCGCCGTATCCGCTTACCAATCTGAAAGCGGGTTAAATGGTGCAGACGGCACATCGGTTGACATAAAACAAAATTCGGATTTGAGCTGGGACAGTATCAGAATGTCCAGCATTATATTGAAAGGCGATTCGATAGCCCTGGACGGGAGTGGTGGGATAGTGGACGGCAACAGAATAGCGATCACGTCTGCCGGCATATATAGCATAAGCGGTACCCTGGACGACGGTCAGATAATAGTGAAAACCGAAGATAAGGAAACCGTCACGCTCATTTTGAACGGGGTGGATATAACCTGTTCAACCGGTGCTCCCATTTATATAGATAAAGCCAAAAATACCGTTATTACCCTGGCGGGCGGAACTGAAAATTATGTAACAGACGGGAGTTCTTATGTATTTGCGGATTCAACATCTGACGAGCCCAATGCAGCGGTTTTCAGTAAGGACGACCTCGTTATTAACGGCAACGGTTCGCTGACGGTCAATGCGAACTATAACAACGGGATTCAAAGCAAAGATGATCTTGAGATCACAGGCGGAAATATAATTGTAAACGCCGTAAACGACGGTATCAGGGGCAGGGATTCCATAACAGTCAGGGACGCGAATATCTCGGTGAAGGCGGGTGGCGATGGGATGCAGTCCAATAACGATGAGGATGTGCAAAAGGGATATGTTGATATTGCCGGCGGTGTAGTAAATATCAATGCTGCGAAGGACGGCATTCAAGCGGAGACACGGGTTTTTATCAGCAGCGGGGATATAACTGTTTCCTCGGGCGGCGGCAGCGTCAACGGCATCGTCAAAACCGGTATGGCGGCAAATCCCTGGGAAAACCAGCAAGCGGTGAATACCTCCGACAGCAGCAGCTCTTCCTTCAGCGCAAAAGGAATAAAGGCGGGCACAGATATCACTATTGACGGTGGAAATATAAAGATAGATTCAGCTGACGATTCGATACATTCGAACGGCAGCTTGGCGATTGATGGCGGCATCATTGTTTTAGCCTCCGGAGATGACGGAATACATTCAGATTCTTCATTGGAGATCAATGGCGGAGATGTGCGTATCAAGAAATCTTATGAAGGCATTGAAAGCGCAATCGTGATAATCAATAACGGAGATATTCACGTTGTCGCCAGTGACGACGGGGTAAACGTCGCCGGCGGCAATGACGGCTCCTCGATCGACGGAAGGCCGGGCCAGAATGCCTTCGAATCTTCCGGCAATAACTATCTCAATATCAACGGCGGATATACGATAATTGACGCTGCCGGTGACGGCCTTGATGTGAATGGAACAATCAGTATGACCGGAGGCCTGGTTATCGTGAATGGTCCCACAGCCAACGATAACGGTGCCCTGGATCACAGCGGCTTTGTAATGACAGGCGGCTTCCTGCTTGCGGCAGGCAGCTCCGGCATGGCGCAGGCCCCGGACACAACATCTACCCAGTATGCGGTGATTATGAATCTTTCGTCAGCGCAGCCCGCAGATGCTCTTATTCATATTGAGACTACAGAGGGCGAAGCGATCCTGACATTTGCGCCGTCAAAGACATATCAGTCGGTCGTGTTGTCCTCTTCCAAACTGAAAAATAGTACAACCTACATTGTGTACTGCGGAGGCAGATCAACCGGCACTGCGTTGGACGGTTTATATGCCGGTGGCACATATACACCCGGCACTCAGGTTGCCAGCTTTACCGTTTCCAGCATTGTAACCAGCATCGGCTCGACCGGGGGTGGTTTCCCCGGCGGCGGAAGACGCTGAATCAGCCTGTCAGGCAGCCAGCAGTGCAGCCACTTTTTTGAAGTCCACGTTGCCCCCGCTGAATACGCAGACTACTCGGGCTCCTTGCGGCACGGGGACCTTACCGGCAATGATAGCCGCCAGGGACGAGGCGCCCGACGGCTCAACCACAACTTTCAGCCTGCTCCAGGCCAGCTTCATGGCGGCCGCTATCTCGTCGTCGGTTACCGTGATTATATCGTCCACGTACTTGAGGGCGTGCTCAAGTGTTACCTGGCTGACCATGGGCGTGCGGATGCCGTCGGCTATGGTCTGCGGCATATCGTGCAATGTCTCCATTTTCTTATTGCGGTAGCTGGTATACATGCTGGATGCATTGACCGGACCGATGCCGAACACTTTTATGCCGGGCTTCGATTCTTTCAGGGCCACGGCAACTCCCGCCAGCAATCCCCCGCCGCCGACGGGCACGGTCACGATGTCCACGTCCCGCAGATCGTCCAGTATCTCTGGTCCCAGGGTACCCTGGCCGGCGATGATGAGTGGGTCTTCGAAGGGATGTATCGGCTCCAGCTTTCTTTCGGCGGCCAACGCGAAGGCCTTCTCAATGAGGGGCTCGACGTTATTGAGGTCGCCTCCTATTATCACCTCGGCGCCATACGCCCTGGCGGCATCTATTTTCGGCTGTGGAGTCCCGTCAGGCACCATGATCACAGCCGGTATGCCAAGGCGTCCCGCCACATATGCCGTGGCCTGGCCGTGATTGCCCGAGGATATGGTGATGACCCCGTTAACCTTCTGCGAGGCCAGCGCTATGATCTTGTTGCTGGCGCCGCGGGCTTTAAAAGACCCTGTTTTCTGGAAGCATTCAGCTTTGAACCAGAGGGTTTTCCCCGTGGCGTTATTAATAGATTGCGAGGATAGTAAAGGTGTCCTGTGTACGAAACCAGCGATATTCTCCCTGGCTGCCTTGATCTCTGCCAGTCCAACCATGCCGGCCTCCATTTCAGTATTTTATTTGAGGGCTATGACTTCAACCTCGATCGGTGAGTTGCCGGGTATCTCCTTTACAGCGATGCAGGTGCGCGCCGGCGGATTGGATGGAAAGAAGGTCTTGTAGACCTCGTTCATGGCGTTGAAATCGGCCATATCGCGCAGGTAGACAGTGGTCTTGACCACCTTCTCCATGCTGCTGCCCGCTCCGGCAAGCGCCCTTTTAACATTGCCCAGGGCCAACTCCGCCCCTTTTTTAACATCATCGGTTATCATGATTCCTTTTTCGATATCTATGGGCGTCATACCTGAAACGAAGAGGAAACCGTTGGCTTCGATAATATGTGAGTAAGGGCCGCCTTTGATCAGAAAATCGAAATCGTGGGCCTTCTTTTCCATGCTGCCTCCTCGGGCTGTTTATTGTGTACGGTATTTAACCCTAACTCGCGCTACATGTCAATTTGACAAATAGAACAATTGTTCACTATGATAGTAGAACAAATGTATTAATGCCTGTGAATGCAGGAGGCGCAAGATGTTAGGAGAATTGCACATCAGGAATTTCGCTGTCATACGGGATATTTCCATGCATTTCGTCCCTGGATTGAACGTGATCAGTGGGGATGAGGGCACCGGCAAGTCGCTGCTGGTGGATGCGCTGAGCCTGCTGATGGGCGCCAGGGCGCCATCGGGTCTGATCCGTAGCGGCAGCAGGTCGGCGCACGTCGAAACCATATTCTGGCTTACCGAGGTCACGATCGGCATGATAAGGGGGATACTGGAGGAAAGCGGCATCGAGCCCGAGGCCAACGGGATGCTGCTCATATCGCGCGATTTCCAGGAGGGCGGCAGGAGCATAGCCAGGGTAAACAACCGGGCGGTGCCCCTCTCGCTGTTGAGGCAAATCGGACGGCATCTGGTGGACATTCATGGTCAGATGGAATACCTGTCCCTGATGGATAGCGCCAATCAGTTAACGCTGGTCGATAAATACGGTGAACTGGAGGACAAGCGCAAAGAGGTCAGAAAAACTGTCGAAGAATTGCGGGCCAGGGAGAAGGCTATTGGCGCTATGGAACACAGGGAAAAGGATGGATATATCGACCTGCTCCAGTATCAGATCGATGAGATAGACGGCGCCGGGCTGGACGAAGTGGATGAGGAAGGCCTGCTCAAGGAGAGGGATATTTATCGCAGAGCCGGGGCTATCAGCGGGGGCTGCCTTGATGCGTATGCAAATCTCTACGGCGACGACCGGTCGGTATCCGTCCTCATGCACAAGGCCTTGACCTGTTTGAGGGGCATAAGTTCGGTCGATAAGCGCCTGGCCGAGTTCACGGAGGGGTTGGAGGGTGGATTGGCCGCGATAGAGGAAACGGCGCGGGAATTGAGATCTTATGCTGAAAACGTGGAGAGCTGTCAGGAAAAGCTGGAGGAAATCGAGAATAATATCGAGACGCTTGCGGTGCTGAAACGTAAATATGGCAGCAGTATTGATGCCGTAAAAGCCTTTCGCGATAGGGCCGCAACGGAGTTGCTGGAGTTGCGCAACGGCAAAGAGACCATGGCCAGGCTGCAGGCCGAGAGGTCGGAGCTTAAGGCTGAAGCTGGCAGAAAGGCGGAAGAGCTCTCTCTAGCCAGGCGCGGCGCTGCGGAGAAGCTGGTCAGACTGGTCAACAGCGAGCTTGCCGACCTCGGCCTGGAATGGGCCAGGTTCGATATCGTGCTTTCGCGCAGGGAGGACGTTAACGGGCTCTCGATGGCCGGCGGCAAAGAATATGCCTACACCGGGGACGGCATCGATCGGCTGGAGTTCCAGGTGGCCACCAATCCGGGTGAACCAGTCAGGCCCATGTCCGCTATAGCTTCGGGCGGTGAGACCAGCCGCCTCGTGCTGGCTGTGAAGAGCGCGCTCAAGATCGCGGATCCCATCCCGACACTCGTTTTCGACGAGATAGACATGGGAGTGGGCGGCAGGAGCGCCGACTCCGTAGGCCGTAAGCTGGGCAGCCTTGCCGGTTTCCACCAGGTGCTGTGTATAACGCACCTGCCGCAGATCGCCTGTTTCGGGGACATTCATTTCAAATTGAATAAGATCATCGAGGGTGGAAGGGCATCAAGCACCGTTGAGACAATTGAAGGACAGGACCGCATCAGGGAGCTGGCTGTCATGCTCGGATCAGAGAGGAACGGCGGCGTCATGATGAAGGGCGCCGAGGCCCTGATCAAAAATGCCGAGAAATGGAAGAGCGGGGCCAGGGAACTGGTAGCCGCCTGAACTTGCCCTAATAAGATTTCCTGTATATGGCGATTATAGCCGCCCTGTCCAAAGGAACGGGGTGGAACTTGATCCAGGGCGCCGTCTTGAGGGCATTATCGGCCAGAATCTCCAGATCCGTCTCTTTTACACCGAGGCCGCGCAGTTTTTCACTCATGCCGACTTTCTTAAGCCAGGCCTGTGTGGCAGCTATACCGTCGCTATCTCCGAATACGTTTTGTCCGAGCTTTTTCACGCGTTCCCGGCGGACGGGCAGGGTGAACTTCATCCATTCGATAAGAAGTGAGGACAGCCCGTCGCCATGGGCCATATCGTATAATGCGCTCAGCGGATGCTCAATCCCGTGCAGCGTCATCAAGCCTGTGCCGCCTCCAAGTCCGGCGAACTGCGAGCAGGCTATGGTGCTGGCCCAGGTTAGCTTGGAACGTCCCTCTACATCGTCGAGCCTCGCCAATACTTCGGGCAGAGCTTCGACCACTGTGCGCATGGACGATTCTCGCAGCCCGTCGTTGATAAGTGTGGATTCATGTGCCGTGACGTAAGCTTCGCAAAGGTGGCAGAAGATATCCACACCGCCCTGGGCAGTCGTTTTAGCCGGAACGGTTACGGTCAGGGCGGGATCGACGATGGACACCGCAGGATAGATAGAAGGGTGCATGAAGACTACTTTTTCATGTACTTCCCAGTTCGTTATGACTGTCCCATTATTGGCTTCGGACCCGCTGGCTGCCACTGTAGGTACGACCACAATGGGGAGGGCTTTTATCTTACTGTTGGCCTTGCCCTCGTAATATGAAAAGATGGGCTCGCCTCCGGCAGCAGCAAGTGCAATGCACTTGGTCGCGTCCATCACGCTTCCCCCGCCCAGTCCGATGACCATTTCGGCCTTATTATCCCGCGCTATCTTTGCCGCGGCATCGATGCTGGATGTGCGGGGATTGGGCTCGACTTTATCAAAAATGACTGTGGCGACGCCGTTTGCCGCGAGGTCCCCGGCCGCCTTCTCGAGCGCGCCGCAGGAGCGCATGCTGCGCGATCCCGTCACCAGCAGGGCGGTTTTACCCAGGCGGGCAGCCTCCTTGCCCAGCTGTACAAAGCTCCCCTGGCCGATGATAAATCTGGTTGGTATGTAGAATTTGCTTATCGCCATCTTTTCTACCTCACATTCCTGAAATTTAATGCCCGTCCGCGGTAGTTAAACCGTCTGTCTGGCCTTCTTTACCGCGGCTGCCGCCGCCAACTGTATAGCCGTTCTCTCCTCTGAGGGCAACATGCAGCCGCTGACGCAGGACTTTTTGCAAAGGCCGTCGCAGGGTTCTATATGCACCGTCAGATCTGCGCCGCTTAATTTTTCCCTGACTGCCGCTGTCATCTTCTCGGTGATCGCGTGGGAATCGCTGACCGTCATGGCCGGATCCACCACGATGTGCAGGTCTATAAACCGCGAGGCGCCGGATTTCCTGGTTCGGATACGGTGGATGGACCGTACCGTGGGATACCAGCTTTCAAGGTAACTCGACAGCCAGTACAGCTCGTGGGCCGGCGGGCTGGTGTCGATAAGGTCCTTGATCGCACCAGTGGTTAGTACGAGGGCTGCCCGTAGAATCAATATGGCCACCATGATGGCTGCCACCGGATCGATCCAGGTCAGGTTGATCTCGGGCCACAGCCTGGCGCCCACCCAGATGATCGCCAGGCCTGCCAGCACACCTGCCGAAGTCCAGACATCGGTGCGCAGGTGCCAGGCGTCCGCTATAAGGGCGGGCGAGTCGGCCCTTTTCCCCACCGTGAAAAGGAGACGCGACACGATTATATTGGCCACTACAGATAAAAGCATCACGGCGATGCCCCAATCGATGGTCTCGATTATCTGGGGAGCAATGATCTTGTTGATTGCCTCCGTTACGATCCAGACGGCGGCTATAACGATCAGCATCGCCTCGGCCAGGGCGGATATGTCCTCGACCTTGCCGTGCCCGAAGGGGTGCTCCGCATCC